>JACZQQ010000016.1 GCA_022545645.1 Acidobacteriota bacterium
CATGCGTTCCATTCATGAGCTGATTTGGGCTGTGCTCTTCCTGGCCGCCTTTGGCCTCAGCCATCTCAGCGCCGTGATTGCTATCGCCATTCCTTTTGGGGGGACACTCGCTAAAATCTTCTCGGAGATGATTGACGAAGCCCCGCGGGATGTGGCCCATGCTTTTCGTGGCAGCGGTGCTTCGGCGACTCACGTCTACTTATTTGGCTTGGTACCCCGGGCTCTGCCCGACATGACTGCCTATTCCTTCTACCGCTTCGAGTGCGCTTTACGTTCTTCAGCAATCCTGGGCTTCTTCGGCTATCCGACGCTAGGTTTTTATATCGCTGCCTCCTTTGAAAATCTTCACTACGGTGAGGTCTGGACCTATCTTTACACACTCCTGTTGCTGGTGATCCTGGTGGACTGGTGGAGTGGTGCTCTTCGAAAGAGGTTTGTGGCATGAGTGATCGAGAGCTTGAGCTTCGGCACCTGCGCAGCCAACGTCCGCGGAGCCGGTTTGCCCGCTGGAGTGCTCTTTTACTGCTGGTCGTGATGATCGGTTCGTGGTTCCTGGGAGATTTTCAAGTGGAGAATTTCCTTTCTGAACGACGACTGCAGAACTTGACTCGGTTTCTCCATGAACTCATCCCCTATCCGCTTCAAGAAAGAGATTTTGACCTCGGGATCGCTCTTGAGTGGGCAGGGGAGATTCTTGCTGAAAAGGGCTGGTCGGCAACGGTGGTGACGCTGGCCATCTCTGTGGCCGCCATTGTGCTGGCCGGATTCGGAGGAGCCTTATTCTCCCTTCCTGCTGCCCGCAACTTCACTTCTCCCGAGCCTTTTCTCTCTTCGCTGCGGAATCCCCACGGAGCCTGGAGCTTCCTCTGGCTGACCCTGGTATGGCTGACGCGTTTGTTCCTCATCTTTGTGCGTGCCATACCCGAATATATGTGGGCCTTTCTGCTCCTGGCCGTCCTGGGTCCCACTGCATGGCCTGCGGTGCTTGCTCTGGCCTTGCACAATCTGGGGATCCTGGGGAAATTGGGGGCCGAGGTGGTGGAGAACACTGAGCATTCTCCCCTCTCCGCGCTTCGCGGCCTGGGAGCCTCTCACCTCCAGATCGCTGTTACAGGGCTTTTCCCACTGACCTTTTCTCGGTTTCTACTCTTTCTGTTTTATCGCTGGGAGACCTGCGTGCGGGAAGCCACTGTCCTGGGAATGCTGGGGATTGTCTCCCTCGGTTACTGGATTCAGGACTCCCGAGCCCGTAATCATTACGACGAAATGTTCTTCCTGGTACTTTTGGGAGCGGCTTTGGTGCTGATCGGGGATCTACTCTCAGCCCTGGCGCGTGAGACCATTCGCCGCTTCTCCTAGTGTCTCGTCCCAGGAATACCATGACATTTGTGGCGAGCGCGACGGCGTCGAGTTCGCGAAGCAACGACGACGCGATGTCGTGTGCATCGCCTTCTCCTCGCTCCTTGACCTCTCCTCGCAAGCCCCATCAGCAAATGTCATGGTATTCCTGGGGCCAGACACTAGATATCGTTTGACAAAAATTAGGAAGGCGTGTATTGATCCAGCGGAGGAGGGGATATGAAGCGCAAGGACAGATTGTTACCGACGCTAGATCGCCGGAAGTTTTTCTTAGCTCTTTACGCAGCTGGAGGAGTTCTGGCCAGTCAAGGTTCGGCGCGGGCTGCATTTCCTCCGCAACGCCAGGATCTTCCGACAGGGGCCCAACCAGGCGACTGGCCTCTGACGGGCTGTGATCTGCGCGGCACCCGGTCCAATGTGCACGAGACAAGGATTGGTCCTTCCAATGTGGGACGCTTGAAGGTGAAGTGGACGTTCGAGGGAGCTGGAAACTTCAACCAGGCCACCCCTGTAGTGGTGGGCGACACCCTCTACTTTTCCGCCTGGGATGGGTATGTCTATGCCCTGGAGGCCCGCTCGGGGGCCCTGAAGTGGAAATTTAATGCCTGGGAAGGCATCCAACCCAACCCTCCTGGAGAAACGCGACCCGACATCAACATTGACCCTCTTGGGGAGATGCGGGGAGGAGTGGCCTTTGGGGACGGACGGATCTTTTTCGGAGCCGGAACGGGCCGGGTTCATTGCCTGAATGCGGAGACGGGCAGAGAAATTTGGCACACTCTCATCGATCCCCAATCGGGCACCACCCGGACCCGAGTGAACTCAGATCCCATCTACTATAATGGAAAGGTTTTTGTGGGACTCTCGACCTCAGCGGGCGATGGTCAGGCCGTTTGTTTAGATGCCGGAACGGGTGCCATACGGTGGAGTTTTGATACCGTTCCCGATCCCAAGGCCCTGGCCGGTGGCTCGATCTGGTCGGCAGCCGCCATAGATGTGGAATACGGTGTCGTCTACAACGCCACGGGCAGCCTCAAGGGACACGTAGCGGGGCCGATGCTCTTTAGCGAAAGCATGATCGCCAACGACATGGAATCAGGCGAGTTATTGTGGTACAACCAGCTCAGGGACAATGATCCCTTTGATCTGGATTACAGCTGCCACCCGATGCTTTTTGAAGCGACTCATCCCACCCGCAGTGGCGGTCGCCGCAGCTGTGTGGGTGCCGGCAGCAAGACCGGATTTCACACCTTTGACCGCTATACGGGAGAGCACCTGTGGACGGCTGGCGTCACCAACGGGGGCCCCGTGCTGAACAGTACTGCCTATGGGCACGATAAAATCTATATGGTTTCCACTTCCTCAGCCAACCACCGTCGCATCGCTGAAACCGCCACCGTGGCACTCCATGCCTACACCGGAGAAGTCCTGTGGTGGACACCCAATGCGTCCAGGATCCAGGGCGCAACGGCAGTGGCCAATAACCTTTTCTACCAGGGTTTCAACGACGGTACTCTGCAGGCTCTTCATGTGGAAACGGGAGAACCCCTGTGGACCTATCAGCTGCCTTCAGCCCGGAGGGGGGGGATCACCATCTCCAATGGAACGCTTTACACATCCTGCGGCGTCCAAAGGTCGCCGCCTTATTCACTCTACGCATTCAGTATCGAGGGTCGTTAAATGATGAGGACGGCACAACACAAAATCAATCGAAGGAATTTTCTAGGCACGACCGCTGGAGTCTGTCTGGGAGGTATCGGCCAGGCTTGGGCCCAGAAACCCGATGCCGAAGTTCGCATTGTTCTGAGCTACGATCGAGGACTTTGGTATTACGATCCGGTGGGGCTCTATATCCAGCCGGGAGAAACCGTGCAGTGGACAGCCCTGCGCTGGACACCCACCGTGACTGCTTTTCACCCGGACAATGACAACCATGAACTGCGCATCCCCGAGGGAGCGGAGCCTTTCGACTCGGGGATGTTAGCCACCCTGCAGACCTTTCGATGGACCTTTAAGGTAGCAGGGACCTACGATTACTACAGTAAGTATCATGAGGGAGCTGGACTGCTCGGTCGAATTGTGGTGGGGACGCCGGGAGGCCCCGCTGAGAAACCTCCACGCTATGGAGGTGCCGAAGGAAGAAGCCCCATCTATGCCAAGGGGATACGCGTCTTCGAGGTTCTCGACTCCAGGGAGATTGTGGAGAAAAGGAGCGTCCCCTTTCCGGTGGAGCAACTGGCATACGGGCGCTTCAGACGCAGACGTTAGTGTCTCGTCCCAGGAATACCATGACATTTGCTGATGGGTCTTGCGAGGTGAGATCAAGGAGCGAGGAGAAGGCGATGCAGGGACATCGGCGACGACGAGCGACACAGAGGTCGCCCGCAACCCCCATCAGCCCGAAGGGTGGCGGCGGGACGGCATCGATTTCTTTGTCGCTCCTCCTCCACGATGCACAGACATCGCGTCGTCGTCGCTTCGCGAACTCGACGCCGTCGCGCTCGCCACAAATGTCATGGTATTCCTGGGACGAGACACTGGGGTAGAGAAGTCTGACCCGAACATTCTAGCCCGACCTCTTTCGAAGAAGAAGTGTGAACGCCCTCTACCCTTGACGAGCCGTCGTTGTTACAAAACACAACTTCGAAGGATTTCTCAGGACGGAGTCTCGACTCGTTGATGGACTACAGAAAAATCGACTTTGATCAGGAACTGGATACCGGCCCCAAATCGTACAATAAAACTCTGGGTAAGTGGTGGCTCAATCAGAGTAACAACCGGACCCATGGTTACGCCTACCGGAAAATCGCCGAGCACATGAGTTCGTTCTTCGGACACCCCCCGAAGAGAATCATCGATTACGGCTGTGGCGCCGGCCATATGCTCACTCGTCTCTATCACCGCTTTCCAGATTCCCGGCTCACCGGAATCGACGGATCCTCATTGATGTTAGAAGTAGCCGGTAAGCGACTTCAGTATTTGGGAAGAGGGTGGAAACATAGAGTCGAGTTGATCGAAACGGAGTTGCCCGATTTCTCTTTGCCGGTCGGCAAGGCCGAGGCACTGCTGTTTGTCTTTCCCAACATTGTGCCTCCTGAGGAGCCTGAGGAGGAGGACGAGGACCTTCACCATGCAAATGATCTGGCGGTGGCCGAATACCTGGCCCAGGCCCGTGAGCCGGATCCCGAAGAGGAAACCGTTGATGATGATGTGGAGACCCTTTCCGATTCGCTGCTCACTGATATCGTCATCTCCCGCAATCTGCGAGGTTTGCTCAAGAAAGGGGGCGTGTGCGTGCGTGCGGATTACGCTAACGCGCCCAGGAATGAACTGACCGAGCTGGTGCAGCAGCGGTTGGCTTTTCAGGAGGGTTCTCTGGCAGAACCGGTCAACGGATTCAGGGCTACCCAGCTCTTTACCGTGGTCGGATCCACCTACTGTCGCTCCAAGGTCCTGGACGATGTCTATCATCAGACTCGGGATGAGACCGACAAAGAGGGGGGCTACCTCATTTCCACGCTGGTGGCCATCTAAGATGCGGGCTTCGCCCGCGTTCCAGGTTCCAAGTTCCAAGTAGGATACGTCAGGAGTGTGGGAGGCACCTCAGGTGCCGAATCCGAATAAAACGGGGAAAAACTGTAGGTGCCCGTTGGAGCTCAAAATTCGAAATCTCAATTCCCGAAACCGAAAACCTGGAACTTGGAACCTGGAACGTGTGTGCTACGCGCACCGCCCCTTAATATTCGTTGAAGATTCTTTGGATCTCTTTCAAATCCGAAGTCTGGGTCAAGGCCAACTGCAACAGGATTCTTGCCTTATGGGCCACTAGGTTATCCCCCTCGATAAACCTGTTGGTGGAATTGACGGCAACCCGGTTGTTGATCCCCCCGCGTGCGGTTTGTACGATGGGCATCCCTTGCTCCGCCAGCGCCTCTAAGGCGGGCTGCTGAACTTTGTGAGGAATGCCGCCGTTGGTCATTCCATTGATCACGATCCCTCGGACCCCGAGGTCAACAGCCGCCTGGATCATTCCCGGGTCGGCGTCATAGTAAGCGGAGATGATCTCCACTTTGGGGAGAGTGGTGAGGGTGCCGATGTCAAATTCGGAATGGGTGGTGTGCCGGCGGGTGGGTGCGCGATAAAAGGTCACGCCGTCGGACTCGATAATTCCCAGAACGCCATAGATCCCGGATACAAACGCATCAGGACGCACGCTGGTCTTGAGTACCTCCCGGCCGGAGTTGATGGTTTGGTTGGTGACCACCATGACCCCTTTGCCCACAGCCTCAGGCGAGAGCACCACCGAGACGGCGTCGACAAAATTCCTGTCCCCATCGTTTCCCACCGTGCCATGACGACGTTGAGAGTTGGCTATAACGACCGGTTTGTTGCTCTTGACCAGCAGGTGCAAGAAGTAGGCCGTATCCTCCGAAGTGAATGTACCCTGGGTCACAATGACACCTTTTACGCCTGGTTTGTCAATGACCTTGTTCACGGTGCGGGCAATGCTCAGAAAATCGTGTGACATAAAGTCTTGACTGCCGATGCGCAAAAGATCGGTCACTTCAAATTTCACCCGGTCCAGGAGCCTGACCGTTTCGGGGAAGTTCTTTCGAATATCGGCGATTGTCTGCTGAATCGGAATCCGACCGCCGCGAGTATTGGTAATGGTGCCTCCGGTGGCAACCAGTTGGATGACAGGTTTGGACGGACCCTGGCCAGAGACCGGCAAACCAATCGGCCCCACCATAAGGGTTCCCACCATGGCTACCAGAGTCAGGCCTCGCAGGCTGTTTCTATCGGAGATGAACCTCCATTTGCTTCTCACGGTATGTGTCATGTTATCCTCCGTTGGACCGTATTATCGGCACGGGTGTGGATTGCAAGTCAACTGTATATTGAGTTCATGACTCATGATCGCCTGATGTGGAATAAATTGAACCTTCCTCCCAGAAGGGAGCCGTTAATGCCAACCAAAACTCTTGTCGCTTTAACCTGTACACTTCTACTTTCTCTTGCCTCCTGCACCCAGGATCTGAATTCACAGTTCATGGAGGCGGTGGAAAATGGTGAAACGGAGAGTATTCAGGCTTTACTCAAAGCGGGTGCGGACGTGGACTTGCAAAATGAGGAGGGCTGGTCCGCCATTATTGCCATGGCCATGTTGGGTCAAACCAGGACCGTCCAACTCCTGCTGGATGCAGGCGCCGAGGTCAATGCGAAGGATAAATTGGGTCGGAGTGCTTTGTTTTGGGCAGTAGAGGGAAACCACGCTGACACGGTGGATGTCCTGCTTGAAGCCGAGGCCGATGTGAACGCCACAACCAGAAAGGGCCAGAGCTCCTTGATGTATGCGGTATCTCTCGGTCACACGGAAATCGCAGAAGCTTTGCTGGAGGCAGGTGCTGATGTCAACTTAAGAGATGAGGAGAGCCGTACGGCTTTACTGGAAGCGGTGATCCGGGGCAGTGGAGTGGTTGGGAGCCTAATCGAGGCTGGGGCAAACGTCAATGCCGGGAGTGAGGGAGAGGTGACGCCACTGATTATTGCGGCAGCGGAGGGCCGTATCGAAATTGTCAAAGCACTGCTTGATGCAGGAGCGGAGGTCAATGCCAAGGACTATAGGAGTCGGACTGCCTTAATGATGGCCAATGCTCAGGACCACACCGCGATTGCCGATTTACTGAAAAGGGCGGGAGCAACAGAGTAGCCTATCTTCCTACCCGCAAATCGGACAGGTGGTCGTGAACCTCCTTCCACAGGCCACCTTGTTTGATCCACATCGATGAAGCCCTCAGAGTTCTTTGGCGGCTGGTGCCATCGGATGCCGTCTCCCGACCCGTGAGATAGGCGGTGACCACCGCGCTCAACCTGCCATAGACTTTTGCCTCCAGGTGTCGGACCTGAACATCGGAGAAAGCTCGCACGCTGGATCTGCCGGGATTGGCGGCGCGACCGGCATCTAATGCCGCTCTCACCAGCTTTTTTTCACCTTCAGTGGAATCGTATCGGGTCAGGAGTGCTCCGGTGGGTCCAAAAGCACTGTGTCCTGGCAAGTGCTGTCCCACGAAACCATCCACATTTCCGGAATTGCTATTCGCTATGTGCTGCAGATATGCCGCCTTAACATCATCCACATCGTCGGCGACAACAAAACCGACTCCCATCATGCTTCCCCAAAAGACCGTTGCTACGGCAGTCCATCTCATGACACACCTCCCTCGATATAGATCATGGGCGCATTCTATAAGGGGAAGATGGAGCGGGCAAGCAGGTATGCTCTTACGGGAAAGAGGGAGGCCGACAGTAAAGCTCGTATCGGCCTACAGTGAGGAGTTCTCAAACATAAGACGACTCAGAGGCTGGAGCCACCGAACTGGAGGACCACCTTCTTAAAAAAGAAGGACAGCCCTTAGCGAGTGATCGAACCGTCCAGTTGGTAGAGCCTTGAGCCCCTCAGAAAGTCAGCACTCAAACGAGTCTTCAGAATGAGGTTATCGCCAATGACGTACATGACCTCATGAACCTCCCGATGCGGGTGATCGCGATTTTCGAGCAGAAGCAGTTGACCCACCACCACCGGGAAGGCAACATCAATCGACAAGAGAGTTTCCCCTCCTGAGGAGTGCGAGGCCAGTGTTGCTACATGGCGGTAGCGTTGTTCCTGAACCCTCTCCCAGAATTCATCGAGATCATTGGTCCAAGTCGATTCACTTGTCGGGAAGAAGAAGAAGTCATCATCCTGAGCCGAGAGAACCGTCCCCAGGCCGAACAACATCAATAACGAACAAACAAGTAACCTTCTCATAATAAATAAGTATACCCCATTGGGGTGAACGTAAGCGGAAGAGAGGCCTTAGTGAAGGACAAAAATCTGGGGATCAATGGAGGGATTATGAGCAATCTGCGGAAACCTCATGTCCCACTTACCCATAAAGTTTCCAAATCCGGTTTCCACGGTAAACCGCACCGTCCACTGCGTAGGGAGGTCCAGGTCGTCCAGGGGACGAAAATCACTGAACCACTCCTCAAGCGTATAGCGGGTGTCCGATTGCCTGGCCGATTCCTCGGAGGTACGGCCCATAGGGGCGGAAATGCGGAGCTTGTAGGTGGTGGCCATGTGGCGAAAGGACTCGGGGTCGAAGTAAAGGCGGATGTTGACATCTCCTCCCCCTTTCCTGATGCGATACCGGAGTTCCAGAAGTTCCCGGCCACTGATCTTTTTCAGTTCCCGATAGTCCAGCTTTGGGTTTCTCCCCTCCAGATCCAGCAGCGGCCAGGCAGTGGAGAGCACCCCTCCAAAAAGCCCTTCCCGAACGAGTTCATCGTACTGGTAGAGGAACTGCCCGAGTTGAGAACGAACTCCGGGCTCGATATTGCCCACATAGACTTTCTCGTCATCACAAGAGACCTGTTCAGCAGAATAATTGAGATGATTAAATTGCATGGAAAGCAGGAGCTTGCGGCCTTGCGAGGCAAAAACGACGGGCCCCTCCAGGAAACCGGAGCCACCTCTGAGCACTTCCATACGTGCTGTTCCCCGGGCGCCGCGACTCTGAACCACAGAGCGAGATTCAGGTGAACCGAGAGCTGCCAGGTGACGAGCCACCAGTTCCTCCGGTTTCATTTTGGGCCCTTTGGCCGCTACCGGAGTAGACGTCGCCAAAAGAAGCACCATGGCAGGCAGGCGCCAGTACACTGAGATCTTTGTAGGAATCATCTGCTTGCGACCGATAGTAAAGCTTTGACGGTTGAAAGGCAAGGCAATGTGGGAACCCTGGCGACTCCCGTCCAAGTTGGTTTTCACACACCGTTTCTGAGGAAAAGGCTTCTCCAATCCGGGTCGACTGTCTGTGACGTGGGTCACTACGGATTCTTTGTCCCCTGCATAGAATACAATGGTGACGGTGACGGCGAAACGGCGTAGCGGGAAGGGCGAAGACGAGTTGAGCTTCGCAAGGATTTCCATTGAAGGCCCTGACCGTTATCTGCGCGTTGGTCTGAAGTTATCCATTGCTCCTTTGTTGAAGCCGAGCGCCGAACTGGCAGCCACCGTCACTCAAATCTCCCCTGATCAAATCGACTTTGAGTTGCTCAGATCCACTTCCGAGCGCTCCTTTCGAGAAGGGGATCGAGTTCGGGTCAAATACTGGGAAGACGCGGTCTACTACTTCGACTCCCAGATTCTTGCCGTATCCGGCTCTGCGGATGAACAAGTTGCCGTTTCGCGACCCAGTGAAGGGATCTCTGTTCAGCGGAGAAAGGCTGCTCGCGTTCGGGTGCCGATACCGTTTTCATTTACCGTCATCAGTGCTGCCAAGGCCGAACTCGTCGGTGAAACGGTTCCTGATTGTCAAACCCAAAATATCAGTTTGGGAGGTTTGAAATTTGAAACCAATTTACCCTTGGCACTGGGAGACAGACTTGAGATTAACCTTCATCTGACCCCGTCACAGTCCGTGAATGCGGTCGGGTGGGTTGTTCGCTCTGAGGCGATCGAACGCGACGGCAAATCCCTCTATTCAGTTGCTATGGAATTGCTTCAGTTGGAAGCAAAAGATCAGAATCAATTTCTGCTGTTTCTGCTCAATTGCTTCAGTGATACCTAGCCCGGAAGGCATCGAGCTCTCTTCGGCCCTTCCAACCCTTGAAGCCCTCCAAGTTCTAAAGCTCCCAAACCATTTTCGGGGTTCACTGACCCTAGACTTGTTTCTGGGTTTAAACTCAATATAATTTCTCCCTTATGGTAAGAAGAGTCCGTAAATTGCTCTATGAACTCTCGGGCCAGGGAGCTCTATTCAAAGGCGATGAGCAACTCCTGAATATTCCATACGATCTCAAATTTTTCCAGGAAGTGATTATCACGGGAGGTGAGGAACGCATTACCGGCCTAACCGACTTTTCCGGTTCTCTTTTACCTGGCGACCAGTACCAGCTGGCGATGTTGGTTGGCAATGAGCTGATCCTTCAAATGGAAGACGGTCGCTGTCTTGAGATCACGGTCGTCAGCAACAAGGGAAACCTTCACAAGCGTGGAGAGATCTACAAATGTGATGGTTTCCCATGACTCCCTTTGGCCCCCTCGTCGAAACTGCATGGCTTGAAGAACATCTTCAGAACGAAAACTTACGAATATTTGACACCACGACTTTTCTGATCCCTGTCCCTGGGGCTCCCTATCGCATAAAGAGCGGCATCGAAGAGTTCCAGAGAGAGCATATTCCCGGTGCAGGTTTTCTCGATCTTAACGGCGAGCTGTCCGACCGAGCGAGCCCTTTTCCCTTCATGATGTCCAGCCCTGAGCAATTCAGTGCAGTGGTCTCTGAAAAAGGGGTATCTGATGACTCATGGGTCGTACTCTATAGCATCGGGAATATGATGTGGTCCACGCGGGTTTGGTGGATGTTCCTCTCCTTTGGCTTTGACCAGGTGGCGGTACTCAATGGAGGCTGGGACAAATGGCACCGAGAGGGGCGTCCCGTCAGCTCCCGACCTTGTGCCTATACCCCAGGGACGTTTACGGCCACCCCAAGACCCGATCTGATTGCCAGCCGGCAGGAGGTCGAAAAGGCCATGGGTAAGCCTGCAGTATGCACCCTATGCGCCCTCTCTCCAGAAGTATACGAGGGCACCAGTGAGCGACATTCGGGCAGACCCGGGCACATTCCCGGCAGTTGCAATCTTTACTACAGAGATCTGGTCGATCCCGATACGGGTACCTTGTTGGATCCAGCCGGTCTTCGCACGCGCTTTGCCACCATCGGTGCCTTTGAAAAGGAACGAGTCATGACCTATTGCGGGGGAGGCATCGCTTCCACCTTAGTCGCCCTGGCCCTGCGGTTGGCAGGCCATCCAAATGTGGCCGTTTATGACGGCTCCCTGAGGGAATGGTCTGCCGACCCGAACCTACCCCTGGAATTGTGAATGCTGAATTCCCTTCGAGGTCTGATCTTTTAGATTTTGAATTTGGGATTTCGGATTTTGGATTTCGAATTTCTTCAGCCCACACCTCTCACACCTGATCGTAGCGAGGCGGTGGAGATGGCTGTGGATACAAGGCGCGCGACCCGCAAGCGGGTGCCCCGAGCCCCCCGCAAACGTACTCTCTGAGTACGTTGAGGAGGCCGACCGAGCGGCAACGCCGTAGACGCGGCCAGATCCGCTGCCGCAGTAGATTGGGTGTGAGAAATGCGGGCTGGCTAGCCCGGTTTATGCATCGTCCGGGCTATCCTCTTCCAGGAATTCCAGAACAGCCTTATGGAACTCAACGGATTTCTCTCTTTGAGGCCAGTGCCCGCATTGCTCGAGAATGCACAGTCTGGAATCGGGGATCAACTGGTGAGCCTTTGTCGCCCACTCTACGGGTATCAGTCGGTCCTTCGATCCATGGATAATCAGTGTGGGTTGGGTGATTTCAGCCAACCTGTCGAGAAGGTGATTCCGAAAACCGGACCAATTCATTTCATTCTCGAGATAGGATCTCCAGGCTCGTCCTGCACCACGAGCAGCCGCGTTTTTTGCAATCTCGTCGATCAGATCATCGGTGATCACTTCCAGGTTATGCACAATCTTTCCCAAGCTGAGTTTCATGGTTTGGCGATTCCCCATTTTCCGTACTCTTTTGTGCAACCGAGGCATTTTCACCATGAGCTTCGCCAACACCTGCCAGTGCCACTGCGTCCCCAATCCAGCACTATTGGCCAAGACCAGCTTTTCCACCAGGGAGGGAAACTGGAGAGCAAAAGAACCAGCGATGTGCCCTCCCATAGAAAGTCCCACCAGGGAGAACCCCTCCAGACCCAACTGCTGGACAAAGTGGCTGAGAAACCGTGTGTAGTACTCAACGGTGTAATTCAGAGCAGGTTTGGCACTTGATCCGTATCCAGGCAAGTCGGGCGCGAAAACGCGGTGGCTGCAAGAAAACAGATCCATTGAGGGTCGCCAGGAAAGGGAAGCCGAATCGGCACTCCCTCCATGAAGCAGAACCAGGGCAGAGCCTGTTCTTCCCGCCCTCAGGTAGTGGGTTGCAACCCCTTCGATTTCCGTCTCGCAATCTTTTACCGGCATTAAGTGTCTCGTCCCAGGAATACCATGACGTTTGTGCCCCCAACACCTATAATAAACTCATGGCCTGGGTCCGTTTCTGCTCTTTCTGGATTTACCCGTCCCTGGCCTGTCTTCTGCTTTTCCTCTCACTTCAACAGGGCACCCCATGGAAGCAGCTCCTGTGGCTGATTCCATTGGGTTGGTTCATCTGGAGCCTGCTGGAGTACGCGCTGCATCGCTTCTTCTTTCATTGGATTCCTCACCATCGCAGAATCAAAAAGATCGTACGATCCCTTCACGTCAGCCATCATGGCGATTCCAGGAATCCTGACAAGATCCTGGTTCGACCCATTTACCCTGCCTGTTTCCGCTCTCTTCCTAGGAGGTTTCTATACAGTAACGGGGAGTCTCTTTGCAGCTTCTGCACTGCTGACCGGTCTTTGGCTGGGATTTCTCTACTACGAGCTCGTTCACTACCGGCTACACCTGAGCAAAGCCGACGGCGGTTTGCTGGAGTACCAACGCCAAGGGCATTTCTATCATCACTTCGTGGATCCGAACCATTGCTTTGGCGTCACTTCGCCCTTATGGGACCTGGTCTTTGGCACCTATCGGCGCGTCAGCGCGCGATAAGCGCGCTTCGCGCCGTTCGTGCTGTCGTGCTGTCGGAAAAGAAGACGGGAATTTGTCAGCTGTCTGTTGGTCTGTGGTCTGTTGTTAGCCGGTCTGCCGGCTGCGCTTCTCCCTCAGTGCCCGCACCGCCGCCGGCAAGACAGCAGTGGCATCACCCTCGATGCGAAGATCGGCAAGCTGATCGTGTGCGGTCGGACCCTGATTGACAATGACGTACACTGCTCCATGTTCCTTGGCCGATCGAGGCACGGAAGCGGCAGGTTCCACTTCAAGGGTAGATCCAACGGCGATCACCAGGTCGGCGCGAGAGGCAGCACGGAAGGCCTCCCGCAGTTTATCCTGAGGCATCGCCTGCCCGAACGAGACAGTGGCTGGTTTGAGGAATCCCTTACAGGAACACAGTGGGGGTTCACCGGTGCGTTTGAACTCCTCAAAGACGGGGTCTGGATCGCAAAGCTGGCCACAGGTCTGGCATTCGATCTTCCGATTGGTGCCGTGCAGCTCGATCACTCTTTCTTCAGGGTGTCCAGCGAGCTGGTGCAATCCGTCAATGTTCTGGGTCACCAGCGCATCCAGGTGCCCGATCTGTTCCAGTTCATACAATGCCCGGTGGGCTGGATTGGGTTGAGCGTCACGAATTTCATCCCAACCCTGAAGTTTGAACTCCCAGTGGCGGACACGAGCCGCGTGCGAGTTCATAAACTCATCGTAGTAGACGGGTTGCCATTTTTTCCACAGGCCCTGAGGACCCCGAAAGTCGGGGATACCTGAAGCGGTCGAGATGCCTGCCCCGGTGAAGGCAAAGACTCGATGGGCCTCGTCCAAAAGGGTAGCCAGTCGAAGGGATGGGGTTCGGTGTTCTATTTTCCATCCTCCGGTTGGGCACTGCGCAGCACGATTACAGGTCTGACCTGATCAGCTGGGCCTGATTGCCCAATGGCCAGCAGCTTCTGTTGGTGAAAGAGCCGAACAAAATTGTCCTGGGCGGTACCACTCCTGGAGATTCCGTTTCCATGTCGCACTCGAACCGCCTCCGGCTCATCAAGATCGATGCGGGTGAGTTCGGGCAAGAGCTCCTCCATGGGGTAAAGATGATCTAGCCACTGATTTTCAATCCCTTCCATGGGCAGAGCCTGGGAAAGATCAAAGCAACCACTGCGGGTACGCTGTAACTTTCGAAGATAGGCTCCACAACCGAGAGCTTCCCCTATATCGTCGGCAAGAGTCCGAATGTAGGTGCCGGAGGAGCAGCAAACCAATAAGTTCCAGATCTCTCTTTCTTGTCTGAGCAATTCGAGCCGATGAATCGTAACCTGTCGCCACGGACGTTCCACCTCTCGCTTTTGCCGAGCCAGCTGGTAAAGTTTCTTTCCGCCCACCTTCACAGCCGAAAACATGGGAGGCTGCTGCCGGATCTCTCCGGTGAATTTGCTCAGTACCTCGTCTGCTTGCTGGGGGGAAACCTCAGGTACAGGGCTCTCTTGCAGGACCTCACCCTCTCCATCCAAGGTGTCCGTCCTTTGTCCGAGCTGGATTTCGGCAAGATACTCCTTGTCACTGGACTGGAAGAAACGAGTCAAACGAGTGGCTGGTCCCAGGAGAAGGGGCAATACTCCACTGGCCAAGGGATCAAGAGTTCCCGTGTGGCCAACCTTGGTCCTTGTAAACGCCCGGACCCTTGCCACGATATCATGAGAGGTTGGACCTGAGGGTTTGTTGACAACTAGCGCACCACAGAGAGGATTGTGGTTCATTTGGTCAATGGTTTGCTGGTCTGGCCTGCTGCTTCAAGTGGCGGCTCGTAATTTCCATCCACCAGTTTCTCTAATTCCAAGACCACCTTCTCGACAACCTCTTGAAAGCTACCTTCAACGGCAAGGCCTGCCGCGTTTTTGTGGCCGCCACCGCCAAAATGTTCCGCTACTGTACTGACATCATAGTGGTTCTTTGATCTCAAGCTGACACGATAGCGCCCCTGCGCCTCTTCACGAAAAAAGGCAGCCAGATCAATCCCTTCCATGGAGAGAGGGTAGTCGACGATGCCTTCCATATCGTTAGCAGAAGCTCCCGTCTTTTCTAACATCTCCTGAGTGAGCGTGATGGAGGCGATCCTGGAAGAGTGGATCTGCAAGGTATTCAGGAGCATTCCCAGGATCTGAAGCCGGGCATAGGGACGAGTCATGTAAACAGCCTGAGCAATCGCTGCGGGAGAGGCTCCATGGTTGACGAGGTCACCGGTGATGAGAAAGGTTTTAGCCCGGGTATTGGAATACTGAAAGGAACCGGTGTCCGTGAATATAGCAACGTAGAGGTTGGTAGCGATCTCTGGTGTCAGCTGGACCTGGAGAGGCTGAGCAAGTTCATAGATCATCTCTCCCACGGCGGCCGCCGAATCATCCAGCCAGTTGAGATCTCCAAAGGGTTCCGTCTTGGGGTGGTGGTCAATGCTGATGACGAAGTACTGATCAAGGCCCTGAAGGTTGGACCGTTGCAGGTCATTGCACTCCAGGACGAACAGCCCATCGTAGCTCCCTTCAACCTTATGGGTGACCTGAATCCTTTCGATTCCGGGAAGAGACTGATAGGGACGTGGGTGAGGATCTGCATTGAAAATATGGGCGGTTTTACCCAGTTTTTCCAGCATCAGAGCCAGTCCCAGCTCCGACCCGATCGCATCTCCGTCGGGGCGGGCATGCGAGGTAATCACGAACCGATCGTGATCTTTAATAAACTGGATTATGTCGTCCAAAGCCTTCACTCGTAGTCAAAGATATCGACGTCGTATCTGAGCAAGTCTCCACCGAGGATTCGCTCACTTTCCTGTATGAACTTCGCTGACAATCCTTCCAACACTATTCGATTTGGACCAATGGCCACCGCTCCCACTCGCGCCCGTTGCCAGAGCTCCTGATGTTCAATCTCGGAAACCGAGAAGTTGAAGCGGGAGCGCAAACGATCAACGACCTTCCGAAGGACACTCCGTTTCTCCTTCAGGGAGTGGCTGTGAGGAAGGTGGATTTCCAAAGAACAAAAAACAATGGGCATAAACTCCTTATCTATAGTAACCCTTTTTTTAGCTCTACATCTAATGGAAACCCAGGAATACCCGTTTTTTGGCCCGGACTATGCATCAACCCGGCTACCTCCTTGATCTCTCCTGGCAAGCCCCATCAGCAAACATCATTGTATTTATGGAAGGAGACACTTAGAATCGGAATCCAATCATGAAGGCTATTCGTGTGCATAAACTCGGGGGTCCTGAAGCCCTTTCTTACGAGGATGTTCCAGCACCCCAACCCAGCCAGGATGAAGCCCTGGTTCAGATTGAGGCCATTGGCCTGAATTTCATTGACATCTATTATCGAGAAGGGCTTTACCCGGGGACTCTTCCTTTCACGCCCGGATTGGAAGCGGCAGGGACCGTTTGCGCCGTGGGTTCTCAAGTAACTGAAGTTCGGGTAGGAGACCGCGTTGCTTATTCATCGGCAATGGGAGCTTATGCACAACAGGCTTCGGTGCCTGCCTGGAAGCTTGTTCCTGTGCCCCGGGATGTCGATTTTCAAACGGCCGCCGCCGTCATGCTCCAGGGGATGACCGCCCACTACCTGAGCCATTCCACTTTCCGCCTGGAGCCCGGCCAGACGGCACTCATACATGCAGCCGCAGGAGGAGTCGGCCTGCTGTTGGTACAGCTGGCCAAGATGCGTGGCGCACAGGTGGTGGGAACGGTTTCCACCCAGGCAAAAGCCGAGCTTGCTGATCAGGCTGGGGCCGATCACGTCATCGTGTATACCGAGAAAGATTTCGAGGCCGAGGTTCATCGGCTCACCGAGAATGCGGGAGTGGAGGTGGTCTACGATTCTGTGGGAAAAAGGACTTTTGAAAAGAGCTTAAACTGTTTGAAGTCCCGTGGATACCTAGTTCTTTTCGGGCAATCCAGTGGGCCTGTCGACCCCATAGATCCTCAGCTCTTAAATACCAAAGGATCTCTTTTTCTGACTCGCCCAAGCTTGTTCCATCATATTTCTTCTCGAGAGGCTTTGTTGGAGCGAGCAGATGCAGTTTTGAAATGGGTGTCCAGTGGAGACCTCAATGTACACGTCAGTGAGACTTTCCCGCTTTCTGAAGCCTCCCAGGCCCACAGGGCACTAGAAGAACGAAAGACCACCGGGAAGGTCTTACTTCTGCCGTAGGAGAGTTTTGTCCTACAGTTCCGGTGCGACTTCCTCTTGGGTAAAAGCCTCGATGACATCACCGACTTTGATGTCGTTGAAATTGGCGATGGAGAGACCACATTCGTATCCCTCTCTGACTTCATTCACATCATCCTTGAAGCGGCGCAGTGAATCGAGTTCACCGGTGTAAATAACCACGTTGTCGCGGAGGAGACGAACTTCAAAATTTCGCTTGATCAGGCCGCTCTGGACATAGCTACCGGCAATGGTTCCGAATTTTGGCACTCGGAAGGTATCGCGAACCTCTGCCCGCCCCATCTCCTTTTCTCGAAACGTCGGTTCCAGAAGCCCGACCATGGCCTGTGTGATCTCCTCCGAGGCCTCGTAAATCACGGTGTGCAGCCTGATATCCACCTGTTCCCGTTCGGCAACATCCCGGGCAGTTCGTTCGGGACGAACGTTAAATCCGACGATAATGGCATTGGAGGCAGAGGCCAGCAAAACATCCGACTCTGAAACAGCCCCCACACCACTGTGAATAACCTTGATCTGCACCTTTTCAGTACTTAGTTTCTGTAGTGTATCCTCCAAAACTTCAACGGATCCCTGAGCATCAGCCTTGAGCACGATGCGAAGCTCCTTAACTTTCCCCCCCTGCATTTGAGCAAAGAGGTCATCCAGATTGACCTTGCCAGTAACGGCAAGTTCCTGCTCTCGAAGCTGTTGTTGCCGATATTCACCGATCTCCCGAGCCTTGGCGGCGCCCTCGACAACCTGGAAAGAATCACCGGCCTTCGGCAGCGTCTGAAATCCCAGGATCTCCACCGCGCTGCCGGGTCCGGTCTCTGAACAAGATTTTCGGCGGTCATCGAACATGGCCCGAACTTTCCCGAAAGCCGCTCCAGCAATAAACGAATCTCCCACTCGAAGGGTTCCACCTTGCACCAAAATACTGGTGACTGCTCCGCGGCCTTTCTCGAGCCTGGCTTCCAAAACGACCCCTGACGCCGCTCGTTTGGCATTGGCTTTCAGCTCCAAAAGATCAGCGGACAACAAGATCATCTCAAGCAACAAATCGAGATTGGTCTTTTCCTTCGCTGACACTTCCACCATGACCGTATCGCCACCCCACTCTTCTGCCACCAATTCATGCTCGGTCAGCTCTTTCCGAACCTTCTCGGGCTGGCTATCTGATTTATCGATTTTATTGATGGCAACAATGATGGGAACCTCCGCGGCTCGGGCGTGATCGATCGCTTCCACGGTCTGCGGCATCACCCCATCATCGGCAGCGACAACCAGGACCACCAAGTCGGTCACGTCAGCTCCACGAGCCCGCATTCGGGTGAAGGCCGCGTGGCCTGGAGTATCGATAAAGACAATTCTACGACCCTTCACGTCAACATGATAAGCACCGATATGCTGGGTGATCCCTCCTGCCTCGCCCGCCGCCACTTGGGTGTTCCGAAGCGAATCCAGAAGGGAAGTCTTGCCGTGATCGACGTGACCCATGACCGTTACCACAGGGGGTCGCACCGTCAAGTCCTGGGGAAGATCCTCGACCTGTTCTTCCTCAGCCGCCGCCGCCTCAAAGGAAACAAAGTGGGGGACCACGTCGTGAAGCTCACAGATCTCCTGGACCAATTTCTGATCCAGGACCTGGTTGATGGTGGCCATCGTGCCTCTGGAGAAGAGCTCCTTGATCAGCTCGTTGCTTTTGATCTGAAGTGTTTCACCCAGTTCCTTGACCGTTATCTTCTCGGAAAAGGTCACTTCTCGAGGCCCGCTCACCTCCACCGATTCAGGGGTTTCCGCTACCGGTGATTTTTCCGCTTCCTCCACCACCTCGGCCGCACCGATCGGTTCAGACACAGGCTCCAGAGTCTTCTCTGCCACTTTTTCGTCGAGCGCTGAGGCCTCCCTGGTTTCCGCCTTCGCTTTCTCCTCTAGTAGCTGCAGCTCCTGGCGCGCCTTGCGAACAGCCTCTCGCTCAGTCCTTTGAGTGATCTGTTCCAGCTCTGCCCGAGTGGGTTCGTGCATTGCCTTTTCCAGCGCCTCGGCAGAGAGCTGAGCTTCCACCTTTTCAATAATCGGTTCATCGTCAATCGTGACTTCTGTTCTCTGGGGAGTCTCCTCATCGACGATTTCAACCTTCCGGTAATTCCCCTTCCCCTTGCGGGGCTTCAGAGAGCCTGCCCAAGGGCTTGAGACCTCTTCCTCTTCAACCTTTTCAGCTCCTTTGCGGGGTTTCCCCAGCTGCTTGATGCTCTTGCGGGACTTCGAAGAGGCGACCTTTTTCTTCTCTTTCTTGGCACTCCTCTCCTTCTTTTCCCTGACCCTTTCCTCTTCCTGCTGTTCCAACTCCACCATGAGTTGCAGGCGACGGCGGATACGATCGGCGATGTCGTGATCCACCGGGGTATCCGATGAAGGGACCCAGACCCCCACCTTTTTAAGTTCGGATATCACCACCGCATTTCTCATTTCAAATTCGGAGGCGAGATCGCTGACTTTGATTTGTTGCATTTCGTACTCTTGGGAAATCTTTCTTAAGTCGTTTTTTCAGCTTTCTCTTCTGAGTCCGCTTCCGGTTCCGAAGCAGCTTCCGGCTCCAGAACTTCTTCCCCAGAGGCTGCCTCTTCGGTCTGATCCTCTGCCTGAACGGTTTCTACTTCCGGCGGGGATTCCGACTCCGAACTGGAGGGGACCGATTCTTTAGCTTGGTCGATCAGCTGTTGAGCGGTCTTTTTACCAAGTCGAGGAATTTCCGCTAGATCTTCGACCGACTTTGAGGCCAAGTCCTGTATCGACTCAATGCCTGCTTCACGCAATCGACTCAGAGTCTTTTCCCCCACCCCCTTCAGGTTGGCAAGGGTTCCAGCTTCCGAAGGGCCGCTCATTTCCTCCAGCTGGCTCAGGATTTCCTGCTTCTTTTCCTCGGCACTCTTGATGTTGATCTCCCAACCCAGCAGCTTTGAGGCGAGACGTACATTCTGACCCTTTCTTCCGATGGCCAAGGAGAGCTGATCCTCCGGAACAATCACCTCCAAAATCTTTCTCTCAGGATCGTGAATCAGGATCTTAGAGATTCTTGCCGGATTCAGAGCATTGGTCGTGTAATCCACAATATCGTCTGAGTATTTAATGATATCGATCTTCTCGCCGCGCAACTCACGAATCACCGCATTAATGCGACTTCCCTTCATACCCACACAGGCTCCCACGGGATCCACCGCATCATCGCGACTGGCTACGGCCACTTTGGCCCGCTCTCCGCCTTCTCGCACCGCGTTCTTGATCACAACCGTACTGTCATAGACTTCAGGAATTTCCATCTCGAACAGACGGATCAACAAACTTGGGTCACTTCGTGACACAACAATTTGAGGTCCTCTCGAAAGCCGGTGAACCTTGATAATGACGGCCCTCACCCGGTCTCCCGGCTTATATTCCTCGTTCTGACATTGTTCACTATAGGGGAGAACAGCCTCAGTCCGTCCAATATCGAAAATGATGTCTCGACCTTCGCTTCTGCGAACGATGGCGTTGACCAACTGACCAAGCTGCCCGGAAAACTCGTCGAAGATAATTTCGCGCTCAGCCTCACGCACTTTCTGAAAGATCACCTGTTTCGCCGTCTGGGCCGCGATTCGACCGAGCTCCACAGTCGGCTTTGGAATTTCGACGTAATCGTCTAGCTCAAAAGTCTCATCGACACCCAGTGCTTCCTCGAGCGACATTTCGACAGTATCGTCATCGACTTTCTCCACGATCTTTTTTACTGCGAAAACATCAATAGTTCCTGTTTCCGGGTCGTAACGAGCCTGCAAATCTTCTTCGGTTTTGAAGTACTTTCTGGCAGCTGCCACCATCGCATCTTCCAGGGCTTCCTGAATAATTTCCGGATTAATACCCTTCTCTCGACTGATCTGCTCGATACTTTGGCTCAAAAGATTCGACATTCTTTTTATCTCATCCCGATTTGAATATTTTGGAGAGGATTCTGCCCTTACTTAAATTGGTGGACCAGATTTGCCTTTCTTATTTTGCTAAAAGGAATCTGATACGTTTCTCCATCAAACTCTAACTTGAGAATACCCTCTGAGAAAGTCCGGATCAGCCCGGTGAACTTCCTCCGATCTTCGATCGTCTCCGTGGTGATCAAGCGTATTTCCTTTCCCACAAAGCGCCTGTAATCCGCTTCCTTAAAAAGCGGCCGTTCGATCCCCGGAGAAGATACCTCCAGCACATAGCGGCGCG
>JACZQQ010000164.1 GCA_022545645.1 Acidobacteriota bacterium
CTCGCTGGTTGGGTATGCTGACCTATGCTCCTATTCAGGGTGCCACCCACATCCGATCGTGGAACATCAATCCCGATCTGTACGAAAAAGAAGTCAGCCGCTTCTTACAAGATTTGATCGAGTAGTGTTTCATTAATAAAATCAATGAGTTACAAGATTCTTCAGAATTTTCATGCAGTCAAAAAACCCCTGAAAATCACTAGATTAAAAAGAGATTAAAAAGAAATTCGGGAACTCTCATTTCAACGAGGGTTCAGCTATTCATCCCCCTGGGGATCGTCCTGACTGAGGCCCTCGGGAAAGATGGCGGTGCAAGCTTCTGGCCAAGGAGTTCGGCGTAGCGGTCCAGGGCCTCCAGATTGCGTCGCCCACCCCGCGGATCGTCCTGGGCGCGCACCAGTGGTATGGCCCCGAAAGCCTCCAAAACGAGCCCCAGAGGACCGGAAAAAAGAGTGTGCTTGGCCCCAAACTGCAGGGTTCGGGGAATCAAGTGAACCAGGATGGCTGGGTCGAGCAGGGAATTGGGGTGGTTGGCCACCAAAAGGACCGCGCCTTCCTCGGGGACGGACTGCTGACCCTGTACCTGGATGGAGCGGTAGTACACCCGAAAGGCAATGCTGAGAAATCCTTTGATGAGCAGACGCACCCAGTGCCTGGAGGAGGTCATGCCGAATCCAATGATTTAAATAACGAGTCTCAATGTGTTGGGGATGAGTATAGAAGAGTTGGGGAGCAGCTGACAACTGACAGCTGACCACAGACCACAGACCACAGATGAGATAATGGTTAAATGATCCTGCTGCTGGTTTTCCTTTCCCTTCTCCTGCTCTCCCTGGAGGGGGTATCCGTTTCAGGCAGCGGCGGCGCTGTCCCTGAGGCAGGAGGGATGATTGCCCTGGGCCGTGTGGGTGTTCTTGTGTGAGGACCTATGTTCATTTTTCGATTGATTCTAAGTATCGTTCCTCTTGCCCTGACGCCGCTGTTGGGTTTTCTCATCGCTGAGGGCTACCTGAACTTCGGCGGGGGAGAAAAGGACCTGTTTTTGCTTATCCCGTGGATGGTCTGGTCACTGGTGTATTTCGTTCTCTTTTTGATCTTGTGGAGACGGAAGTTTTCCATCAAGAAAGGATGCGATTATGCTGCGGTGGGGGCAACGGGTGCTCTTGCCCTCATCTATGGGGTCATACTGATCTGGCCTGGAGGGATTCTGGGGTGAGCTAGATGGCCGTCTTTGCTCCCTATAACAAGAAGACTTTGATTGCTCATCGAGGGGCCTCGGGGTATGCGCCGGAGCATACGCTTGAGGCCTATCGTTTGGCCATCGAGCAGGGCGCTCACTACGTCGAGCAGGATCTGCAGATGAGCAAAGAGGGTGTTCTGGTTTGCCTGCACGATTTGAGTCTGGAGCGCACCACCAATGTTCAAGAAATATTTCCCGATCGATACCGCGACGTTCAGATCGGTGGGGTAACGGAAAGACACTGGTTTGTTGCCGATCTCAGTGTGGAGGAAATGAAACAACTGGATGCCGGCTCCTGGTTTGATGAAAAATTTGCAGGTGCCCAGATTCCAACCTGGCAGGAGGCCATCCAGGAGATCCGCGGCAGGGCGGGCTTGTTTCCCGAAATCAAAACCCCTGAGATCTACCGTGAGGCCGGATTTGATCTGGAACAGGCGGTGGTCGATGAGCTGACGAGAAATGGCCTGGATGAGCCCGGTGCAGATTCAAACACTCCTGTCGTGATTCAATCTTTTAGCGCTGAGAGCCTGAGAAGGATGGCGGGTGAATTGCAAAACCGCCTCCCCCGGGTGCTCTTGCTGGGAGAGAGTGATCAAGCTTGGCTTTCGCCCCAAGAACTTCAGAGCGTCGAGGGATTCGCGGGAATTGGTCCGGACAAGAACCTGCTGTGGGCCAACCCCCCCCTGGTCAAATGGGCCCACCAGGCCGGTCTCAGCGTGACCGCTTACACCTTTCGAAGCTCCGCGGTGGGAGAAAGATTTTCCGATGTGGGCGAGGAGATGACCTACTATCTGCACACCCTGGATGTGGACGCCCTGTTTACCGACAACCCCGATCAATTTCCCGTCCGGTAGCATATTCTAGTGGGCTCATTCGTCTCGGAATTTTTGAGTTTGGGCTCTGTGCTTCTCATAGGCTTCCACCTCAGCCGAGATTTGAGCTTCGGACCAGGAGAGCTCCCGGGCCATGTAAAAGACCGCCTTTTCAACGGCCTGGCCTCCCTGATCGCGGGTAAACCCCAGCAGGGTACGACGCAACAAAAAGTCGTTCAGGTGCAGGCACTGTTCCTCGCGAATGGCAAAAACCACCTGGGCCGCGATATCTCGGGAAGTTCGGGCCAGGGCTCTCTGAAGCTCCGGGTCCGACTCGGCCAGGTTCAAAACCTCATCGGCCCGGCTTCCGTACAGGGAATACAAGTGCTCGATGACTTCCCGGGTCATGCTGCTGTGGACCGAAGCGGTTCCGATCTCTTGGGCGCCAGGCAGGGGAAGGTTGGCCGTCTCACAGGGCTGGTTCACTTTTAGTTTGTTACAGACCAGGTCCGTCACTTCCTCGGCGATGGCTCGATAGGCTGTGATTTTTCCTCCCAACACCGAGATCAGACCGCGAGCGTTCATTTGTTCTCCATCGATGATTCGATGCAGTCTGGAGACCGAGGATTCACTTCCCCCTTTCATCACCAGAGCTCGAACTCCCGCACTACTGAAATAAATCTGAGAATCCTCATGGGGGAAGAATTCCTCCAGTGACTCAAGCAGGTACTGGACATCCGTCCCGGTGGCCCGAGCCTGAGCCGGATCCTCGTTAAAATCGGTATCGGTGGTGCCAATCAAGCTGTGTCCAAGCCAGGGAATGACGAAAAAGAGTCGTTGGTCGACTCCGGAAAAGAGCACCAGGGCCCGCTGGCTTAGAGCGGGGCAGATGATGTGAATGCCCTTGGTGGGTCGCACCCTGTTTCGAGTGTGGGATGTCAGAACCCCAGCCATCCGGTCAAACCAGGGACCGGTGGCGTTGACCACGACGCGCCCTTTGACCTCCAACTCTTCGCCGCTGAGCAGGTCTCGAACCGCCACTCCTTCCACGGTCCCACCGGAGCGAAGCGCCCCGGTGACCTCCGCATCATTGAGTGTGCAGGCGTCGTGCTGGCGTGCGTCAATGATATTTTCCAGGCACAGTCTTTCCGGTGAATCCACCTGGGCATCCGAGTAAAGGACGGCGCCTCGTACGCCGTCCTCTTTGAGATGGGGTTCCAGGGTCGCTACTTCAGCAGGGCTGAGGAGGCGATGGTTGGGGAGACTTTTGTCATAGCTGAGCATGTCGTAAAGCATCATGCCCACCTTCATCTTGGTTCGGTGAAAAAGGCCGCTGTCATAAAAGGGAAGGAGGAAGTCGAGGGGCTTGACCAGATGGGGAGCGATTCGAAGAAGAATTTCTCTTTCCCTGAGATCCATGCGCACCAATCGAAAGTCGAACATCTCCAGATAACGGAGTCCGCCATGGATGATGCGTGTGGATGCGGAGGTGGTGCCGCCACCGAAATCGCTTTTCTCGAAGAGGGCAACCTTGAGACCGCGCAGTGCGGCGTCTCGGGCGATGCCGGCGCCGATGATTCCTCCGCCGATGATGATTAAATCGAAAGTCGTACCGCGCAGTTGCTGTAAGCGGTTCATGGGAGTCCTGGAAGTGAATATACTCCAGGGTAGTGACTGGGGCCGGGGAAGATGTGCCGCCCCTACAGGGCTCTCGGAAGAACCTCCAGATTCCAGGGGCTTATGCCCCTGGCTATTTCATACCGCCCCTTCGGGGCTTCGGAGTGCGCGCTCAGCACGAAAGCACGGAAGCACGAACGCACGAGGTCACGAAGTGACGTTCAGGGGATGAGGACTTCGAAGGGCCAGCGGATCCCTTTCCACACAGCCTTTCCTGCCGCCTTCAGACCCCTTCCCCAGGACTGAAACTGCACATCTTTGACATCCTCGTTGGAAAGCTGGGTGGGGTAACTGTGGGAGTTCCAGGCGGGAAACCAGAGGGTATAGAGGAGGCGTTTGGGCGTCTCCTTGAAAACCTGGTCTGAGATCCGGTCCATCACGTACTGATCTTGATTCAGCTCGGGATCCAACTCGGAAAGAATGCCGCCGACGGTAATCTGTGACTTGATAAACAGTCCGATATTGAAGCGAATCTTATATCCCCGCTGAGCAGCCTTGCTCATCAACTCACCCAGGACGTCAAAGATCTGGCCTTGGCCCATCTCAGTGAGCGTTTCTTCCACGATGATGTTCATCTCCTCCTGCCCTTCCGGCGATGCCCAATCCTCCCCTTCAATTAAGGCGCCCATGTTGTGTTTCAAGCGATTGGCATGATTCAAACGGACGCCCAGAAACAATTGCATGAGCTGGGCTCGTTGTTCCCGTGAGAATTCCCCGGAAAGCCCCCAATCCAAGAGAGCGATGCGGTAAGGATCCTAAGGGTCATCCAGGACATGGAAGACATTCCCGGCATGAGGGTCGCCATGAAAAAGAGCCACCTCATGGGGGGAGAAGAGCACATCGACGGTGAGTATATCGACGAGGTAACGGGCTAACCTGGCCCGGGCCTGCGGTTGGTCGGGAAAAGCATCCGATATTTTTTGACCATGGATAAAACCCATGAAGGTCACGTGCTCCGTGGACAGGGGGTAAAGCTCCGGCACGGTTACCCGTTCGTTGTGCTGATAATATTCTCCCGCTTTGGCTAGATTCTCCTGCTCGTCAACGACCTGGATCTCCCGGGACAAAGCCTCACGGATTTCTCCGAACATGTCCGAGATCAGAATGGTCCCGATCGCGTAAGAGTCGGAATACTCGGCAAAGTATCGGGTCAAACGATCAAAGATTTCCAATTCTTCCTGGAGTGCCGACATGACGTAGGGCTTGATCACCTTGACTACGGCTTCCCGGACCCGGGTCTCTCCCGGCAGAACCAGGGTGCAGCGCAGGATGACCCCGATCGTTGCTTCGGCAAGGACTTCTTCTGCAAAGTGAACCTGGTATTCTTCCACGGTTTCGGGGCCGATTTCCTGGAGGATGAACTCCGTGACTTGATCGCGGCTGGTCGTCTTCAAGCTGTTTTCCAGGACCTGAAGGGTTGCTCTCAAGTCGGGGGGAACATCCGGATTTCGGGCAAAGATCTGTCCAATCTTCTGAAGAGTGGGTGTCTGGGCGAGAAACTGCAGGACATGCTCACCCCGGGGAGCATCTTCAGGCACAGAAGCCTGATTCAAGAGCCGTTCGATCAGACGCTCTTCTCCCAACTGGTCCAGGAAAAACAGGAGTGAGTCGTGAACGATGGGAAGCCAGTCCCGGGCTTTTTCGGGAACGGCCTCCAAAACGTGGGACCGATGAAGCAGGAGCTCCAATACCTGGGGCCGCCAGCGGGTCCAATCCACCGTTTTGAGCTGGGCAATGAGCTCGTCCCTGGAGGGTCTGGGTTCAGCTCCGCTGCCCGTCCCTCCCATCAGGCCCAGGATCAGCGACTGCTGGGACCGTTCTAATGTCGGAAAGATGCGGCTGAACAGAAGAGGCCCTGCGGTCTCAGGATCGTAGCTGTCGTAGTGCTCCGGTGGTGTGGGAAGTGGGATCTCTGCTCTCAGGAGCAGGGGAGTGCTCAGAAAGAGGGTAGCCAAAAAGAACCCAGCACGAAGGAAAAAGGATATTGGGGACAGAAGTTTTTTCACTTTTTAAAGATACTCTTTTACAATGCGCTAAGGGAACCCAATGCGCTTTGTGAAAATTTCTTCTACGAGCTTGCTGGCGATTCTTCTTCTCCTGGTTTTGAACCACTGTGCGCCGGCTGTACCGGATGCGCTTGCGCCTGACCTTGTGCTTCACAACGGCAAGATTGTGACCGTGGACGAGGACTTCTCCATTGCTCAGGCAGTGGCTATCAGGGATGGACGTTTTGTGGCCGTGGGGTCCGACAGCGAGATTCTCTCGCTGGCAGGAGCCGACACTGA
>JACZQQ010000165.1 GCA_022545645.1 Acidobacteriota bacterium
CTGCTTCCTCAATGTCTCGAGGGCGGGGCCTGAATCCGTAACGTCTCAGATGACTCAAGTGGAAAGGTATTATGGAAGAAGAGCCCTATCCGTATAACACACCCCCATGGCGCCGTTCTTACTCGGCGGAGTCCCCAGACGGATCTTGTGTTGCCACGATTTCGGAAGCTTGGGAAGTCAATATGAGCGGGCCGACCTCGGATCAGCTTGAGCTGTCGAATGGATTTGAATTGAACGACTGTAGCCCGGTGTTTATTTGGTCTGTTGACTCTCAATATCTTGCCGCACCACAGTGGATTCGTCGACTGTTCTTTGGTCCCAAACAGCGACTGCTCATTGTAGAAGCGGAAAACAAGACAGCCTGTGCCGTTCCCACGAAGTAACGATTACTCGTCCTGAAAAGCTTCTCCAATGGAGAGATTATCGGGATCGACTCTCCGGTGAGAGGGACGAAAAATGTAGGAATTATTGTGAGAGATTATGTTAAGGATGAGTTCAGAATCTAAGAAGCAGCAGGAAGATGTATCTGGTTGAGTGGCTCGACGCTCCAGATTCCTCCGCCGCCGCTCTGACGTGTTGTCCGGGGAGGGACCAGGACTACGACGAGTTCCCGATGAAATGAACCAGAAGGTCGGTCATGTCCTGCGGATATTCGACAAAGGGCCAGTGGCTGCAGTTATTGAACAGATGGAACTGGGCGCGGCTGACCGATTGCCGGACCAGCTCGAAGAGATCGATGCCAAGTTTATAGGGAGCTCCCGGATCATTGACCCCCCACACGATCAGTGTTGGCGACTTCAGACGCCCCTCCCCGATGAAGTCCAGAGTTTCATCCTTGACCTGATACATCCACCAGCCCGTGCCAGAGTTTCTGGCCAGGGCGGGTCTGGCCGTTATCTTGTCTCGATTGCGCTCGACAAAACGAGACCGCAGCAGATCGAATCGTTCAGCGGCCTGTCGCGTTTTGGGCAGCAGAGCGATTTCAAGGGCCTGTTCCACCATCTCTTCCAGAATTTCTTCGGCGATGTGGTCCTTGCTGTACAACGTCGACAACAGTTGCTTACGAATGGAGTCCTTGTTGATGGGAGGTCCGCCCGCCACAAATAAGGCCGGAATGTTCCCAGCGACGGGAGGCGGATCACCGGGTGCCACCGTATTACTGTCGATAATGGTCAGGGTCTTGACCAGTTCGGGATGATCGACGGCCAGCCGAGCCACCGGCAGCCCCCCTCTGGACTGCCCCACAAGATGGACTTTTTGGATTCCCTGTTTCTGTATGAAACGGTAAATATGGTCAACCACCGCCCTCATGTTGTAATCGGCGTCGCTTGCAGGGTTATCCGAGTGTCCCATCCCCAGCTTGTCCACCGCAAGCAAATGGAAATGAGCGGACAGCAGCGGAAAAATCGCCGTCCAGGCGATTGACGAGCTGGTCGGACTCCCGAAATGACCGCCGTGGACCAGAACCATATCCTCGCCGGCTCCGGCTTCAAAGTAGCTGGTTCGGATTCCATCGACATCGATGAACTTGCGGGGGCCCTTGGCCCACGTTGTGTCTTCAGTGACGGCATAGGATCTGGCCGAACCCAGCCACGGTAAAGCACTCAGGCAAACCGCTGAACCTGTCAGAAAACCTCGTCTTGAAAGCATGTGACCTCCTCTCGGAGTTTGGCCGCCCACGGCCAGGGATGTTCCTCCGTTGATCAGCATTATAGTGCACCTCAGGAAACAGTCCAATCAGACATCCTCTCTATGATGAGAGTGGAAAGGCACCCTGAAGCGGTATGCTTGATCTTGCGGAGGAAAGTTATGAAGATATTCTACTTCATCATTGTCCTCATCCTGATCGTTTTTGGGATCCTGGGATGGATCAATTTCACGGAGAGGAAAGCAGAGACTGTTTTCTCCTCTGATGGCATAGAGATTCGGGTTTTGGAAGCGGAGGTCCAGGGAGTGCTGCTCAGAATCGTCGAGCCCAATGGGGAATTGAGCATTTTCAGTGATCAGACTAAAAAAGAAGCGTTAACGGAGCTCGCCGAACGGCAGAAGACCCTCGCCAACGAAGCGGATTATTTCTACCACCGACTCAAGCGTTACATGGAAAAGAAGCTTGATCGCTAGAGAATGCGGATTCGGGGGCTAGGGCTCGAGATTCATGCGCCGCAGCAGGTCAGTGAAGCGAGGGTCGTCGCGGATGGGGTCCCAGATCGGGTCTATCATGACAAGCAAGCTGAGAATGCGGGCCTGGTAGGCTTTTTCCAGCCATTCAAAGGCCTGGTCCTTATCACCAAGAGAAGCATAGATCGATGCAAATGTGTTGGGTGAGACATACCCCTGTTCACTTCTTCTTTTCCAGTAATCCTGCATCCATTGCCAGTATTCCTCTTTGCCGGAGATTGCAGCGGTTGTAAGTCCTGCCACCTCTTCTTCGCTGGCTCCATCTAGGGTCAACTCTTTCTGACGTGCTGCAGCCGCTTTCGGGTAGAGGCCCATATATTCGTAAACTTGTCCCAGGTCTCGATAGGCTGAGATATAATCTGGCTCCAGTTCCAGAGCCGCCTGACATTGTTCTATTGCCTCTTCGTATCTACGCGCGTAGCCCAGTCGAGCACATGCTCCGGTTCTCATTGAGGGGTCAAGAGGATTCAGTTCCTGGGCGCGTCTACCCATAACAGCGGATTCATCATGCCGACCCATTCCCGTCAGAAAGAAAGCGTACTGGTTGGGTGCATCAAAAGAGCCTGGATCGAGTTCGAGGGCCAACTTGTATTCGTCTTCCGCACCAGCCCAGTTCCAATGGTAAGCACGTTTGACATCTGCTAGAACCGCATGCGCTGCGGAAAGCGAGTCGTCCAATTCCAGCGCCTTCATTGCAGCTTCTTCGGCTTTAGGCATGGCCTCTTGCGCCGATGCAGCCCGGTAAGGGAGGACCAGCCGATAATAAGATCGGGCCACAGCCGCCCAAGCTTGAGCATAGTTCGGATCTCGTTCGATAGCCTGTTCGAAGTATCGGATTGCCCGTTGATGGCCGCGCGCCCCACCCTTTCCCTGTTCGAATCTGCCCTTGAGATAGGCCGCGTGGGCCTGATCATCGGTGGTGTAAGTTCTGGCGAGTTGTGTGGCCTCTTCAGGAGTGAGACGCAAACCCAATTTGTCCGAGATTTCCCTGGCAATGTCTTGCCGCATCTCTAGAATGTCAATGAGGCCTCCTTCGTACTCTCCTCCCCACAACTGTCTGTTTTCCTCAGTATCCACGAGTTCCGCTCGAATGAGGAGATCCTTACCCCGCACCAGGACTCTTCCCATCACCAATGCCCGTACGCCCAGCTCATTCCCTGTGACCTTTGGATCGATGTCTCGCCCCCGATAACGGAAGGAAGAAGCCCGAGAGATGACCTTGAGATCGTTCAGTTCTGACAGGCTATTGATAATTCCTTCGGCGATGCCATCACTCACGAAATCCCACTCAGGATCATTGGTCACGTTCTCAAAGGGCAGCACCGCAATGGAATCAATAGCCTCATCGACTGGTGGTGCTGTGTAAAAAGGCCATAACAAGGCCAGCACCACAACAATGAGTCCTGGCCCACCGACTATGGCAGGCCACAAGTAGTTTCGTTTAACTGGAGTCGCTGCGGGTACGGCTGCACTGATGGACTTCCCTGACGTATCTCTTTTCAGCCTCTTCAAATCAGCCAACAAATCTTTGGCTGACTGGCAACGGATCTCGGTGTCCTTCTCCAGAGACTTGTTGATGATGTTCTCTAGCTGATCGGGCACTTCCGGATTCAGTCGCACGGGTGATGGAGGAGTCTTGTGCAGAATCTCATCAAAAAGGGCAGCCGAAGTGTCTCCTTGAAAGGGGAGTTTTCCGGTAGCCATTTCATAAAGCACTACCCCTAGCGAGAAGAGATCGGTACGTGCGTCCAGGTCTTTTCCCAGGGCTTGCTCAGGCGACATATAGGCCACCGTTCCAAGAGCCGTCCCTGGACTGGTGAGAGCCTCGTCCGACACCTGAGCCGTGGGCATCTTGGAGTCCACTTCCGTCTGCTCCTGGGTCAGCTTGGCCAGTCCAAAGTCCAGCACCTTGGCCTCGCCTCGCTGGGTGATGAAGAGGTTGCCAGGTTTAATGTCTCTGTGGACGATACCTTTGGAGTGAGCTGCATCCAGCGCATCGGCGATCTGAATCCCCAGATCGAGGATTTCATCCGTCGGCATGGAGCGGCCTTGAATACGGTGCTTGAGGGTCTGGCCTTCCAGGTACTGCATGACGATGAAGGGTTGACCTTCATGCTCACCGATGTCGTAGATGGCGCAGATATGGGGATGATCCAGTGCTGAGGCTGCTCTGGCTTCTCTCTGGAACCGCTCCAGGGCCTGGCGATTCTGGGCGAACTTCTCAGGCAGGAACTTCAGGGCCACATTGCGGCCCAGGCGGGTGTCTTCAGCTTTGTAGACCACACCCATCCCACCGCCGCCTATTTTCTCAAGAACCTTGTAATGGCTGATGGTCTTGCCGAGTATGATTTTTTCGCCTCTTCTAGATTGCGTAGGTTGATTTTCTCTAAATCTTAGAGGGTCACAGGCAATAGAGACTACCAAGGCCCAATAGAAGAGAGGCGGGGTAGTCTCTGGTAGTTTCCTGCCCCCTTTTAGTTACGGGAATAAACGCTCTTGCCGCCCACAATGGTGAGGATGATCTCCAGCTCAGAAATCTGATCCTCCGGCACACTCATGTAATCCCCATCCAGAACCACAAGGTCCGCCAACTTGCCTGGTTCGATGCTGCCTAATTTCTTCTCGTCTCCCACGTAGGCTGCAGCCCAGATGGTCTTCATGCGAAGAGCATCCTGGCGGGAGACTTTTTGATCTCTGCCCCAGATCCGCGCCGATCCATCGACGCAGCGACACACCGCCTTTTCAATAGCCCACAGGGGTCTGCCCAGCACCTCATCGTTGGCGTCGGCTTCGACTGTGGGACGAATTCCCAGGTCCAGATACTTTTTGAGAGGCAACATCTTGTTGACATAGTCGGCGCCAAAAACAGCTTGGTACCGAGAAGATTGGGCACCGATTCCGGGGTGCTGATCGTCGAAAAGCGTTCGCATGGTACTGCTCGGGATCACCCCTAGTTCCTTAAGCCGGGCGATGTCCTCGTCGGCAATCTCCTCCATATGATCCATGGTGAATCTTTGATTGGAGCTCTTCACTATGGGATTTTCTTTGGCTTCCTCAATCACGTCTAGAAATACTCGAACCCCGATGTCGCCATGGACGTGACTATTGGGAACGCTCCACCCGTAACGCAGCGCTTCCAGTAAGTTCCTGCGCCCCGGTGGCCAGCGCAAAAGCTCTTCAGCCTTAGCCGGTACTTTGCTGGTCCAGTGACTGAATGCAGCCCGTGTACCCGGCACAAAACCAACACTCCCCCCGGCTATGTCCCACACGCCTGAAATTCGCAGCCAATCGTCGCCAATGTCACTGACATTTCCCGTGCGGGGAATATCCACAGGTCCGGGAAACCCGACTCGCCACCTCACCGTCAGCTGGTTCTCGAGCCAGATTTCTCGCAGCGAGTTAAACTGATCAGGGCTGATGCGGGTCACCACCATCGTCAACCCCCAACTGTTGACTAAACTCATTGTTTTCTTTTGCCAGAAGATGGCCTTCTCGGCAGGGATGGACCAGGTAATATGCTGGGTCAGTAAGACGCGCGCACGATCAGAGATCATCACCGAGCCGTCACGGGGCAACCCGGGCGTGTCCGGTTGGATTTGGGCCCATTCTATGGCCTTGCTGTTTAGTGCCACCGGCCGGTGTTGAATGGTCTGGGCCACCACCAGGGGAGTTTCCGGAGAGATGGAATCCAGCTGGCTCATGGTTAGATCTTCCAGTGGCCTGGGGGTTCGAGTGAAGACCCGAACCCATTCACCAGGGCTTGCTGCGTCAACGGCCCGTTTAAGGTCGCGTAAGGCCACATCGGCATCTTGCCAAACCAGGGCCT
>JACZQQ010000166.1 GCA_022545645.1 Acidobacteriota bacterium
GAAGTTCAGGGCCAGCACTCCAACGTCGTTGAGAAGCGAGCGCAGGTCCTCGAGCATCTCCACGCTCAGCAGGTGGGCGGGAACCACGCCGCGGCTGAAGCAATCGTGAATGATGAAATCGTACTTCTTTTTGAGACGCCGAACCTCGTAGCGTGCGTCCCCCAGGATCAGCCGGCCGGGATGATTGAAACCGAAGTAGTCCCTGGCGGCCCGCGCTACCTCGGGATCGATTTCGATCGAATCGGTTTCAATCCCGTACCTGCCCAGGAGCTTGGGGAGCTGGCCGGCGCCCAGACCGATGAGCAATGCGCTTCTTCCCTGCGGATGAAAGCGGGGGAGCGCTTCCAGAATGTACAGATAGGGAAATTCGGCTTCCCCCGTCCTCAGATCGATGGCGCCGATAGTCGAAGAATCGGACAGGAGCCAGCGTAGATGGCGCTCACTCTCATCGACGACCCGAACCCTGCCGTAGATGCTCTGGGCTTCATAGACCGTCGTGAAGCCGGGCGTGGTCGGCAACCGCTCTCCCCCGAAGAAGAGCAGAAGCCCTACGATTCCAATGGAGACGAATGGGAGGACGAGTAAGCCCAATGTGTTCATTCTGGCCCGCTCGTAGAGCGCCAGCACTGCCGCCAAAACGAGCAACCCGACGCTCACTCCATAGAGGATGGTGCGCGTTCCCATCATGGGCAGAAGAAAGAATCCCAGCACCAGCGTGCCCAGGACACTGCCAACGGTGCTAAAAGCATAGACCGAGCCTGCAGAACGGCCCACGCTCTCCAGTCGGCTCGTACACAGCTTGATGACACGGGGCCCGACCATGGCCAGCAGTGTGAGGGGAACGGAAAAGAGCAGCAGGGCGCTGGTGAACGCCCCAGCGCGGACACCCAAGGCGTTGGTCTGGAGTAGAACCGGGGTCTTGATTACGGGAATCAGTGCCGTCGACAGTGCGGCCAGAGCGATGCCGTGGGACAGTTGGAAACGCTTGGCCCGGTCCGCCGCGATCCCACCCAGGTAGTAACCCAGTGCCAGGGCGATCAGCGTCACCGAGATCAGGGATGACCAGACGAACAGGCTGACGCCGTAAAACGGTCCGAGGATGCGCGTTCCCAGCACCTCGATCATCATGATGGCGGCACCGGTTAGAAATACGGCCAGATACAGGAGCGTCCGATCAAAGAGGCCGATCAATTCGCCGCCTGGCAAGGCACCACCACCGCCCCCAGCAGCCTGGCTGCGGGGCTTTGCTCTTTTGTCTGGACTCCCGTGCTTCTTGACCATCAATGAGCGCATCTTAGCTCGGGACACGGGGTGGAGCAAGAGGTCGATTGGCCCCCTGCCTGGAGGTCAGGGGGGAGAGGAGCGACGCCAACTGTGGGTTGACCTATGGGATAATCATTTGACCCATGCAGGAACACATTGAGCTTTTCTTAGAATACCTCCAGTTTCAAAGGAATTACTCGACTCATACTCTGAGAAATTACCGGAGTGATCTTCTCGAATTTTATCAATACCTGACACGAGGAGGGAAAGACGCCCGCCTCCACCTCCGCCAGATCGACCACATCAGCATTCGCGATTTTCTGGGGCACCTGCACCAGAAAGGAAACGCCAAGAGTTCGATTGCCCGCAAGCTGGCAGCCATCCGATCTTTCTTCCGCTTTTTGTACAACGAAGGGAAAGTTCCCGCCAATCCGGCCCGCCTGGTTCACAGCCCTCGACAACCGGAGCGAACGCCCCGCTTTCTCACCATTCGGGAAGTGGAAACGATCTTGGAGCTGCCCGATTCCGGCACCGTCCGGGGAATAAGAGATCGGGCCATCCTGGAGCTGCTCTACGCCAGTGGTCTGCGGGTCGGTGAATTGGTGAGAATCAACCTGGAAGATCTCTCGCTGGAACAACAAATCACGAAAGTGTACGGAAAGGGTAAGAAAGAGCGGCTGGTTCCATTCGGGAAAAAGGCTGAGCAGGCCCTTCGCCGTTATGTGGAAAAACGGGGGGCTTTGCTTCGTCGCCAAAGAACGGCTCGGGAACCGAATGCGCTTTTTTTGAATCTTCGCGGCTCACGGATCTCCGCTCGATCCGTTGAGAGAAACTTGAAGGAGTACATTAAAAAAAGCGCCTTGCTCCTGGACGTACACCCTCACCTTTTTCGTCACTCCTTTGCCACTCACCTGCTGAATAACGGGGCTGACCTTCGTTGCATTCAGGAATTGCTTGGGCATGAGAATCTCTCTACGACTCAAAAATACACCCATCTGTCCATCAAAGAACTGATGCGGGTTTACCGATCCTCCCACCCCAAGGCTCAGAAGCCAGGCTAGGCTCAGGGCTTCCAGGCATTTACTTCAATGCCTTTTTCTGTTAGATTGGCTGTCTTTCGGCGTCGAATAAGGGTTCAGCCATGGTCTTAGTCAAAGAGAAGAAGGGTGAGATCGTCTCAGACTACCAACTGCACGACAAGGATACGGGTTCGCCCGAAGTGCAGGTTGCCATACTGACTGAGCGAATCCAATACTTGACGGGACACTTGAAAACCCATCAAAAGGACCACTCCTCTCGCCGCGGCCTGCTCAAACTGGTGGGTCAGCGCCGCCGGCTGCTAGATTACTTGAAGAGAACGGAGTTCAGCCGCTACAAGGGACTCATCGAGCGGTTGGGAATCCGCAAATAAGATTGATCCCAGCAAGAAAAGAAATCGCGCTGCCGGACTCATATTCTTTGCGGGTCAGTAAACAGGGTCCTCTTTTTTCTAGCCCGAATGATGCATCGGTTCTCGTCACGAAGCGGCGAAATCAATTTTAGTGGAAGGAATAAATCTAAAATGAGTGAAACAGTCAGCCTTTCTCTGGGAGAGCGCGAACTCTCCATTGAGATCGGTAAAGTAGCAAAACAAGCGCATGGTGCTGCATTTCTTCGCTACGGAGATACGGCGGTTCTGGTGACGGCATGTTCTGACGCAGAAGCCAGGGAAGGACTTTCGTTTTTTCCCCTGACCTGTGACTACCGGGAAAATAACTACGCCGCCGGGAAGATCCCGGGAGGCTTTTTTAAACGAGAGGGAAGACCGACGGAGAAGGAGATCCTGACCTGCCGTTTAATCGATCGTCCGGTGCGGCCGCTCTTTCCAGAGCACTTCCGTTGTGAAACACAGATCATTGCCATGGTTCTCTCCGCCGAACCCGAGGTGAACCCGGATGTCATCGCCATCAATGGAGCCTCGGCTGCACTGTACCTTTCCGACATCCCCTTTCTGAATCCAATCGGTGCCGTGCGTGTGGGCCTCATCAACGATCAGTTCGTGATCAATCCGACCTATCCACAGTTAGAAAACAGCGACCTCAATATGATCGTTGTCGGCACCCAGGAAGCCATTGTTATGGTGGAGGCGATGGCTCGCCAGGTCCAGGAAGAACAGATCGTGGAGGCAATCGACTACGGTCATCAGGCCGTCCGCCGGATCACCGACTCCATCAAAGAATTAGGCAGCCGTCTGGACATTACCAAACGCACGGTTGAGCCGGTAACGTTTGATCCTGAGCTGGCGCGACGGGTGGAGGACAAGGCAACCTCGAACGTTGAGGATGCCCTCCATACTCAAAACAAGGAGGCCAGCGAGCAGAAGATGAAAGCCTGCCGTAAGGAACTGGTCGAAGAACTTGCCGCGGACGACGAGGAGAAAGGTGCTCAGGTCAAGGCTTTGTTCGACCAGCTGAAGGAAAAACTGTTCCGGCGTTCGCTGTTGGAGAAAAAGCAGCGCCTGGATGGAAGGGCTTTTAACAAGATTCGAGCCATTTCCGGGGAGGTCTCGTTGCTGCCCAGAGCTCATGGTTCGGCGCTCTTTACCCGAGGGGAAACACAGGCCCTGGTCACGGTCACACTGGGCACGGGTGAAGATGTGCAGCGACTGGATGACATTACCGGAGAATCCTCCAAATCCTTTATGCTTCACTATAATTTCCCGCCTTTTTGCGTGGGTGAAGTGGCCTTTTTGCGTGGGCCCTCTCGGCGCTCCATTGGGCATGGAGTTCTGGCAGAACGGGCCATCTCGACGGTCCTGCCCAACGAGTCGGACTTCCCCTACACCATTCGTGTGGTTTCCGATATTCTCGAATCCAACGGTTCTTCTTCAATGGCCACCGTGTGTGGAGCTGTGCTGGCCCTTCAGGATGCCGGGGTTCCCATAAGCACCTCCATTGCAGGGATTGCCATGGGACTTGTCAAAGACGGCGACGATTACGCCATTCTCTCGGACATTGCCGGTTTTGAAGATCATTACGGGGATATGGACTTTAAGATTGCGGGTTCGGCCGAGGGAATTACGGCGCTGCAAATGGACATCAAAATCACAGGGGTAACGGGGAAAATTCTGGCCGAGACCCTGGCCCAGGCCAAAGAGGGCCGCTTGCACATTCTAGAAAAGATGGCCGAGGCGATTGCCGAACCTCGTTCCGACATCTCCAGCTTTGCTCCCAAAATCACTACCATGAACATCCCGGTTTCCAAAATCGGTGCGGTGGTTGGGCCCGGAGGAAAGATGATCCGGAGCATCATTGAAGAGACCGGAGTCAAAATCGACATTGAGGATGACGGCACCATCAAGATTGCTTCCTCTAGCGGAGAGGCTGCCCAGAAAGCGATAGAGCTCATCAAAGAACTCACCGCCACTGCTGAGATTGGCAAGAACTATATGGGAAAGGTGAAGAAGGTAGTGGATTTCGGTGCTTTTGTGGAGATTTTACCTCGGACCGAAGGGCTGTTGCATATTTCCGAAATTTCCGAGGAGCACATTCGCGACATCCGGACAGAGGTCCGGATGGGGGATAAGATCCTGGTCAAAGTGCTCAACGTCGATGATCAGGGTAAAATCAGACTCAGTCGGCGAGCGGTTCTCCAAGAAGAGGGTGGCAGCTAATCCCGGTTAGGGGAGATGACCCCACAAGGTCTGAAAAAGACGCTCAAGGATTTCAAGGCTGGAAGGATTGATGAAGAGCAGATCCTCTCGTTTCTGAAGGATCTACCCTACCAGGACCTTGGTTTTGCCAAGGTGGACCACCATCGCAGTCTGCGCCACGGTGTTTCCGAAGTCATCTTCGGAAGGGGAAAAACCACCCAGCAAATCATAGAAATTACAGCGGCTTCCCTCAGCAAGAATCCGAACATTCTCATCACCTCCGCCGGCTTGGAGGTTTTTCAAAAGTTACAACCCCGCTACGCATTCTGCGAGTACCACTCCCATTGCCAGGCCGTGACCATCAACCCTGAGCCGCCCCAGGAAGGCAGAGGCAAAATAGGCGTCTTTAGCGCCGGCACTGCGGACATCCCCGTAGCTGAAGAAGCACTGGTGACTGCTCGATTCATGGGGAACGAAGTCTGTAGTTGTTACGATGTGGGCGTGGCCGGATTGCAAAGGATCCTCGGTCAGAGGGAGCTTCTTGAATCGTGTACGGTGGCCATCGTCGTTGCCGGCATGGAGGGCGCTTTACCCAGCGTGGTGGGCGGACTGGTCGATCTTCCCATTATTGCCGTTCCAACCAGTATCGGGTATGGAGCCTCCTTTGAAGGCCTGGCAGCCCTGCTGGGCATGCTCAACAGCTGCTCTGCCAATGTGGCGACGGTCAATATCGACAATGGCTTCGGCGCGGGCTACATGGCCAGGTTGATCAATCGCCGCAGGGATGCAGATCATAAACCACAACACGACGGACAACAGACCGCGGACCATTAGCGAATGAGATTCGACGACACCTTCATTGATCAGGTTCGAAGCAGTATCAGCATCGTGGATCTCGTGGGTGGATACGTCCGCCTGCAAAAGAAAGGCAAGGATTACGGGGCTCTTTGTCCGTTTCACACTGAGAAAACCCCTTCCTTTATGGTCAGCGAGGCCAAGCAGATCTTCAAGTGCTTCGGATGCGGAGCGGGGGGAGACGTTTTTAAGTTCGTCATGCTGATGGAAAATATGACCTTCCCTGAGTCCATACACCACCTGGCTG
>JACZQQ010000167.1 GCA_022545645.1 Acidobacteriota bacterium
TCTGCTGGAACAGGCGTTCTTCTTCGGTGAGTTCTGTTAATGGAAATCTCTTTCCTTCAATGAGAGGCATAGCAGTCGTATTTCATTGAGGCAAAACCCATCACAATATAGCTATTGAGTGAGTTATCGATCCCATGATCGAGCAGATATTCGAACTTACTCTTGTCCTTTAAGGGATCTCGATCGACACCTGATTCTGGAACCGCAGAGAGCTTCCCGCTAATTTTCCGCCCGATTTCTTACTTTTCAAGTAGAAGAAACCCTCCGCCGTTTCCCCAGGTGCCAGGTTGACCTCTTGGACCTGGTAATGTTCCAGGACGGCTCGAAGGCTGCTGCCCACACCGACTGAGACGGTGCCCGAGCTTTTCCCCGGTTCCACGGTGGGAACCTGCTCCCACTCCTGAGTCGTGGGACGCCCTCCGGAATACCCTTCCCCATAGATGCCCCGTTGATTTCCTCTGTAATACTTCATGAGTTTGGGCGCCATGTCCGTGGGCACAGCCCGATCCAGTGTCTTGCCTCCCCCCTCGAAAACCTCCACTTCTTCAGGTCGGAAGGTCCAGGCCTCAGAAGAACGATTTTCCATCTTGAGGTTGAGAATGGCGAAACCCTCATACAGAACCTGGAAGGGAAATTCGTCGGGGAGCTCGCTCCTTTTCACCGACGAGACGGTAAAGGTGATCTCCTCGACCTGAGGTGTCGCCGATAGGAGCAAAAGAGACATCAATAGGGCATTCATGGATGGTTCACCTTTGAGTTAGACCATCTTAACCCGGATGACTAACTCCTGTCTCCTGTCTCCTTTCCAGGGGCCGCTTCGGATCACCGGCAAGGTAAAGCGTCTGGGTGGGGAACGCAAACTCGATGCCTTCGTCATTGAACCGACGTAAGATTTCCAAATTGACGCGCTGGTTGAAGGCCAGGAAATCCCAATAGTTGGGCGGGCTATACCAGTAGATGACCAGAATATTGAGGGCCGCATCCAGGAATTCATTAAAGATCACTCGGGGAGGTAAGTCGGGGGACATTCCCTCGTGATTCTCCAGAATGTCTTTAATGATCTCCACCGCCCGCTCGACCTTTTCCGGAGGGGTATCGTAGGTGACGGTGATGTTTGCGACACGCTTGATATAAGGGCGTTTTGAAATGTTCTGGATCTTCTGGTGAGCCAGCTCCCCGTTGGGGATGGTGACCAGGTGGCCCTCCAGGGTGCGGATACGGGTGGAACGCAGACCCACCTCCTCAACGGGGCCATCGTAACCGCCAACCACGATGCGGTCGCCCATTTCAAAGGGTTTGTCCACGAAGAGCATGAGGGAGCCAAAGAAGTTCTTGATGGTATCCTGGGCCGCCAGAGCCAGGGCCAGACCGCCAACGCCCAAGCCGGCAAGAATGGAAGTGATGGGTTCGTCGCTGAGGATTGTCGCGACCTGGATGAATGCCAGAATCACAATGGTGACCCGCAGGCTCTTTCGCACCACCGGAGCGAGCATGTCATCCAGCTTGCTTTCCGTCTTCTCGGAGAACGCCGTCAGCCAGTGATCCACCACATCGACAAAGCAGTAAACCACGTAGGCGAGGGCCAGGACGAAAAGGATGGACACCAGCGTATCGGCAAGGCCGGCGACCGTTTCCGGCAAAGGCAGGAAAAACAACCCCACCCGCAGTCCTGCCACGAACAGGGCCGGACCAATGGAGCGCTCGATGGCACGAAGGGCAACGGCCAGGACCGGGGGATAGCGTTCGTCCAGATGATCCGCGGCCCGGCGGAGAAAAAATCGGGTCATTCGACCTGCCACAAAGGCGATCAGTATCGCCATAAAAAGAGCGAGAATTCTCCAGACTTCGATTCCGGCGATGGACGTCTCTGTCAACTGTTCCCAAAAGTTCATAGCAACCTTTCTCCTCCCCTCCTTTCTACCTTACCCTTCTCGCCGGGTAAAGGGCGGGAAGGCTTGACATTCAGCAAGGGTACTACTCACAATCGGCTGGAGGGGATTCTCATGAGATTTTTCAAACCAGCTTTTATTTTCCTGGTCATCGCAATGTGGGTACCTTTGAGTGCACCGTTTTCCGGAGGGTTCCCACTCGGGCCTCAGCCGCAAACACGGAAGCAAGTGACCGGGGAAGACCTGGATCGGTGGATGACCGAACTCTCCAACTGGGGGCGCTGGGGCAAGGCGGACCAGCTGGGAGCGATCAACCTCATTACACCCGCCAAGCGGAAGCAAGCGGCGACCCTGGTGAAGGAGGGAGTCTCGATTTCCCTGGCGCGGGATCCGCAAACAGAAAAGGCCATCGACAATCCCAGTCCTTACCAGCACACCATGATTCGCACCGGCAACGGCGATTCCGGGGTAGCCATGGACAACTATAGCGTCTCGTTCCACGGTTTGGCCCACACCCATCTCGACTCGCTCTGCCACGTCTTTTACCGGGGGAAAATGTACAACGGGTTTCCCCAGGAAGAGGTGACCGAGAAAGGCTGCGGCAAGGAGGACATCCACAACCTCAAGGAGGGAATCTTTACGCGTGGCATTTTAATCGATATCCCCAGGCTCAAAGGAGTTCCCTATCTGGAACCGGGTACCCCCATCTACGCAGAAGACCTGGAGGCGTGGGAAAAGAAGACCGGGATCCAGGTCTCCAGCGGCGATGTGCTTTTTGTCCGTACCGGTCGATGGGCCCGGCGGGCCGCCCTGGGACCCTGGAACGTTATGGGGAACTCGGCGGGACTGCACCCCTCGGTTGCCAGGTGGCTGAGAGAACGCGATGTGGCCATGATTGGAGGGGACGGGGCCAATGACGTCACACCCTCAGGCATTGAGGGAGTGGCCTTTCCACTGCACCGGTTGGCCATCGTTGGGCTGGGCGTGCACATTTTTGACAATTGCGACCTGGAGGCCTTGAGCGAGGCTGCCGCCCGTTACAATCGTTGGGAGTTTCTACTGACGGTGGCGCCCCTCCCCGTACCCGGGGGAACGGGCTCACCTGTGAATCCTATTGCCACTTTCTGATTGGGGAGAGGCTGATTTTCGCAAAACCGTGCTTGATCCTTGATTAGGGCCTGTAGGGGCGCACGGCTGTGCGCCCACAAACCCTGCTTTATCAACGGCTTATAGGGCGCACAGAGGTGCGCCCCTACTCAGGAAACCCGGGGCAGCCGACTCTTGAGACAGTCTCCTGAGAGCGGCTGCTCCACAGAGACTAGTCCCACAGCGGATATTCAGGGATCATGTCGTCAAAGGGAAAGGGAACGATCTTTTTCTTCACGATCTCTTGAGAGTCCAGGAACTCTGCGGTCTTCAATACCGATTTGTAGATGGGGTTGCGACCTTGGCTGCTTCCGTATCCCCACGGTTTTTCTCCAGGGCCTCCCGGGCGGCCCACCACGATACGACCCACCATTCCCACCATTTCGTGAAATTTGCTGAAGTAATCGTAGGTTCCCTCGACTTCTAATTTCAGATCCTGGAACGGTCCCGAAAGGTATCCTAAATCAAAAGGCTCGGCCGTTTCCGGAATGCGCAGCTCGCGATTCTCGTTCTGGGGGTGGTAGGCCGTCAGTGTGGCAACACTTGGATTGAAGAAACGGATGGTCTCTCCCGGCTCGACATAGAGTCCTAGCGGGTCAAAACAGGACAGCGAATCGGAAAGTCTCCTGAGAGTGCGAATCGTCGGCCCGTCCCCCAGGCCTTCGTCCGGCTCAAAGTTGGGAAACTGCATCCCTTGTGCTTCACGAAAATAGAGCCAGCTGGAAACAGAAACGCCGGCCGCAGAAAGGAACTGACGACGGGTGAGGGTAATGATCTTCATGATTGCCTCCTACTGTCCGTCCGGGGAGAAAGCGTAGAGAGAATACCGGTTTGCGCTGAGGAATTTCGTAACCATTTCCGGCGGATTCATTCCAGGTCTGCCTCCATCCAGGGTACCCCCGGCAACTCCGCTGCTGCAGTAGAGGGTTCCATCGGCAACAGTAAAGCCGGCACGACGACTGGTGGGAAGTGAGTACTCCCAGAGCACTCTTCCTGTATCCGCATCCAGAATCTCGACACGGCCATCGTTGAATCCTTGATAGAGTAACCCGTTGGCAACCGCAATCCCTCCCTGGGAAATACCGTCCAGATTGTAGGTCCACCACACGATGTCGCCGGTGTAGCCGTGCAGTGCCGCCGTCACAGAAAGTGGCGGCTTCCCGATGGACTGGGTGGCAGCGTTGGAGACGACGTAGACTTTGTTATAGGCCACTGAAATCCCATCCACGGTGGGACCGCCAAAGTGGTATTTCTGGGTGAGTTGAGCCCTCCAGAATTGCTCGCCCGTGAAGCGGTTCATGCAGTACACGCCTGTTTTGTTGATGGCCACCAGACACTGGCGGATGGCTCCCCGTTTCAAAGGAGGGGCTTGGGCGTCATAGAGAACGGGACAACTGCTGAAATCGAGGTCGTGGGGATCATTGGGGCGGATCTGGTAGAACCACTTGAGGACCCCGGTGTCGGCATCCAGAGCAAGAACACTCTCCGTATAGAGGCTTCCCTCAGGCTTGTAAACTTTGACACTCCCCGTGGTGAAATAAACATTGCCGTATTGTTCGTCAACACCGGGACCAGTCCATATCGACCCACCCCCACCCGGGTACTCGGGGCCGGTGACCCAGAACTGCCATCGAATGGCCCCCGTGTCCGCGTCAAGACACAGGGCACGGTTCATTTGTCCAACCGTTCCAACATAAATCTTTCCGTCAAAGGCAGCACAGGCACCGTGGATTCTAACGGGCCTGGTCTTGTCCGTATCCACCTGCACACTTCGGGTCCAGATTCGTTTTCCCGTCGCAGCATCCAGGCAGTGCATGACTGCCGCGGAATCTCCGAAATAGAGTCGACCTTCATAGTACTGGGCACCCCGTCCCATTGCGGAAGCCCTTCGTTGACCCCTGGCGGTCGTTGAAGCCATCTCGTATTTCCATTTTCGCTCTCCTGTTCGGGTGTTGAGTGCGTACACGGCTCCCGGAACGCCAAAGAAGAGCAGATCCCCGATCACTACGGGAGTGGTTTCAATGGGCACATCCACATCAAACTGCCACTTCATCTTCAATCGTTCGACATTGTCTTTCCCCAGAATGTTCTCATGGGGATTGAAGCGGGTGTTCTGAAGATTGTAGCCGTATCGGGACCAGTGGACGGTGCCCGAACCGGGTGCAGATGCGGAAGTTCTTTGCGAGCCCTGGACGGCCCTGGGTCCGAGCACCGACAACGCTCCCAAGGATCCGACTCTCTTGAGAAACTCCCGACGATCAGTTGGAAACATCCCCCTGTAGCTCATTCATGCCTCCTTCTCCGGCCTCGGTCGAGGATGAAGTCGAAAATGGTGTAACGACCCCGTATTATAAACTAAGTGCCTCGTTCCATAAATACGGTGACGTTTGTGGCGAGCGCGACGGCGTCGAGTTCGCGAAGCGACGACGACGCGATGTCTGTGGCATCGCGGAGGAGGAGCGACAAAGAAATCGATGCCGTCCCGCCGCCACCCTTCGGGCTGATGGAGGTTGCGGGCGATCTCTGTGTCTCTCGTCGTCGCCGATGTCCCTGCATCGCCTCCTCCTCGCTCCTTGACCTCGCCTCGCAAGCCCCATCAGCAAACGTCATCGTATTTATGGAACGAGACACTAAGTGTACGGTCAGGGTGAGTGGCACGTTCGAAAGCATCGACGTGGTCGGCACAGAGCCTGGCGTAAGCTCCATCTGGGAGTCGACGAGACGACGAAGGAGATGGTGGCGGTGGAGGTCACACCGAGCCATGTTCATGACAGCCGGATGTTACCGACGTTGCTCGCTCAGGTTCCAAGTCGGATCGGTCAAGTCTCTGGTGACGGGGCCTATGACAAGAGAGCATGTTATCAGTCTGTTCTCGCTCGGGAGGCTGTGGCCACCATCCCTCCGCGGCGCAACGCAGTACCCAGTGAGAGTGTGGATCCGCCCGACTGGCTTGTGA
>JACZQQ010000168.1 GCA_022545645.1 Acidobacteriota bacterium
GGAATTGAAGATCTTGATCTTGATGAAATCGAATTGATTCTCAATACTTCCCGAAGCTTTAAAGAAATTTCCACCCGATCGATCAAAAAGGTCCCGACACTCCGCGGCAAGTCCCTCATCAATCTGTTCTATGAACCCTCGACCCGGACTCGATCGTCTTTCGAAATTGCCGCCAAGCGCCTGGGCGCGGATTCCATCAACGTCAATATTTCCGCGAGCAGTGTGAGTAAAGGAGAGTCGCTGATTGATACAGGAAAAAATTTGCAGTCGATGAATCCCGATATCATCGCCATTCGTCACAGTGCGGCGGGAGCGCCCCATCTACTGGCCCAATACTGTGAGTCCACCTCCATTGTCAACGCAGGGGATGGAATGCACGAGCATCCGACTCAGGCCCTGTTGGATGTTCTCACCATACTGGACCATAAAAAAAGAATTGAAGGCCTCCATGTAGCCATCGTGGGAGATATAGCCCACAGCCGCGTGGCTCGATCCAACGTTCTGCTTCTGGTCAAGATGGGAGCCCATGTTTGTGTCTGTGGCCCTCCCACGCTGATCCCGGCGGAATTTGAGAGTTACGGGGTTAAGGTGACTTATCACATCAAGGAAGCGCTCCAGGGGGCGGATGTGGTCATGATGTTACGAACCCAGAAGGAGAGGCAGAGGGATGTCTTCTACCCGTCGGTCAAGGAATACTTTGCTCTTTACGGTCTGAACATGGAAAAGATGAAGTGGGCCAAGCGAAGCGCCATAGTGATGCATCCTGGACCGATCAACCGGGGTATTGAGATCGATCCGGAGCTTGCCGAAGCAGGATATTCCGTCATTTTCGAACAGGTCACCAATGGGGTGGCGGTTCGAATGGCGGTCCTTTACCTATTGCTGGGTGCTAGTGAGGAAGCCGACCTATGACACTGCTCTTGCAAGGCGGAACCGTTGTTGATCCCAGTCAGAAGTTAGAGAAGAGACTGGATTTGCTGGTGGAAAAGGGAAGGGTTGCCGCCCTTGGAAAAATTAAGCCTAAGAAGAGTTGGGAAGTCGTGGATGTCTCCAAATGTGTGGTGGCCCCAGGTTTCATCGATATGCACGTCCATTTGCGAGAACCGGGTCGCGAAGACAAAGAGACCATTCTAAGCGGAAGCCAAGCTGCAGCAGCCGGGGGATTCACCAGTATTGCCTGTATGCCCAACACTGAGCCGGTGAATGATAGTGAGGCCATTACCCGTTTTATTCTGGAGCGGGCTGGCCGGGCTGGCTTGGTCAACGTTTTTCCGGCCGGGGCTATTACCAAAAGGTTAGAGGGGAAGGAGCTGGCTGAAATTGGGGAAATGGTCAAGGCGGGAGTGGTGGCCATTACCGATGACGGGAATCCGGTTGAGAACAATCAGATCATGCGCAGGGCCTTGGAGTATTCCAAGATCTTCGATGTACCGGTGGTGGATCATTGTGAGGATCGAGATCTTGCCGCGGCCGGTCACATGAACGAAAGCGGGGTGTCCACCCGGTTGGGAGTTCGAGGAATAAGCCGGGCAGCGGAGGAGTTGGATGTGGCTCGCGATACGATTTTGAGCCGTATCACGGGCGGGCGCGTCCACATTGCCCACATCTCCACTCAAGAGTCCGTTGCCTGGGTGCGCCAGGCCAAGAAGCAGGGAATCGCCATAACCTGCGAAGTCACTCCCCACCATTTCACACTGAACGATACCGATATTACGAACTACGACACCCACTTCAAGATGTACCCGCCGTTGCGTACTGCCTCCGATGTCAAGGCGATGTTAAAAGGGCTATCCGATGGCACGATTGATTGTATCGCTACCGATCATGCTCCCCATACACGTCTGGAAAAGGAGATGACGTTTGAGGAAGCGGCCAATGGCATCATTGGAATGGAAACGGCGGTGTCGTTGGCCTGGGAATTTTTGATCCGGCGCAAGATCGTTTCTGTCTCACGACTGGTAGAGCTCTTCAGTACGAATCCCGACCGAATTCTCAAGCTGGGTCGAGGTACCCTTAAGGAAGGGGCGATTGCGGATATTACTGTAATCGATCCCGACTGTGAGATAATCGTGGATGTCAAAAAATTCAGATCGAAGAGTCGCAACTGTCCATTTCATGGCTGGAGACTTCAGGGTGCACCGGTTATGACCATTGTGAGAGGAAGAATCATATTTCGTCATGAAGATTAAATCCGCCTATCTGGCCCTATGGATCGGTTTGATGACCATGGGATGGGTCCAGGCTCAGTTGATGAGTGGCGAGAGTCTCGTCAAGATCCAGACCTGCTTTCGGTGGACACCGTACACCCGGGGAGCAGCTTTCAAGTCGCGGTGATTGGTGAGGTGGAAGAAGGTTGGCACGTCAACGCCAATCCGCCCACACTGGAGTATCTGATTCCTACCGAGTTCAAACTGGAACCGGTGGAGGGTCTCACCTTCGGTAAGATGCAGTATCCGGAGGCGTTCCGCCTTAAGTTCGACTTTGCTGACCAAGAGCTGGATGTCTATGAGGGGCGTGTCATCATCCGTTTCCCGGTGAGCATTGCGGGAGGGGAACAGCCCGGTGAGAAGGTCATTGAAGGAACTTTCCGGTACCAGGCCTGCAATGACCAGATCTGTTTGGCTCCTGTTAACCAGGAGGTCAGGATCCCCATTCGCGTAGCCAGCTTGCAAGAGCCGAGCCGACCGATTAATTCCGACCTCTTTGGGTCTGTCGCGCTGGATCAGAGCCTGGGAGGCACCCTGGGCTTGGCGGAAACCAATCTCGGACTTCTCATTGAGGAGCGGGGATGGTTCCTGACTCTGCTGGCCATCTTTGTCCTGGGCTTGGCCTTGAATCTCACACCCTGCGTTTACCCCATGATTCCGGTCACCATCGGCTATTTCAGCAAACAGAGTGAAGGCAGGACCTCGCGCGTGTTTGGACTGGCGCTTATGTACCTGCTGGGCATCTCCGTCACCTACTCTCTGATTGGAGTCGTCGCCGCCCTGACCGGGTCGCTGTTTGGGTCACTCCTGCAAAATCCCTGGGTGTTGGTGGGCATTGCCGTGATCATGGTGGCTCTGGCGTTGAGTTTGTTTGGGGTGTACCAGATTCAGGCACCCAATTTCATACGCCAGAAGGTCTCCGGGGACACCGGAGGAGGAGTGCTGGGAGCGCTGAGTATGGGACTGGTGGTGGGAATCGTGGCTGCGCCTTGTGTGGGGCCCGTAACCATTGGTTTGCTGACTTACGTGGGGGCAACCGGCAATCCCTGGGTGGGGTTCTGGATGTTCTTTACCCTGTCCCTGGGTCTGGGCATACCCTACGTGGCACTGGGGACGTTTTCCGGCGGACTCAAAAAATTACCCAGATCGGGCGTTTGGATGCTTTGGGTGGAGAAGCTCTTCGGTTTTGCCCTGCTGGGACTGGCCCTTTACTTCGTTGCTCCCTTGTTTCCGGCTGGAGTCGTTCCCTGGCTGGTCTTGGCTCTGGCCCTCGTCAGTGGCGCGTGGCTGGGTTGGCTGGACAAAGACAGCGGTGGCGGCACTACATTCAACTGGCTGAAGAAAGCCACGGGATTGGCCGCTGTGGCAATAGGTATTTTTGCCGTGATCCCGGCAACCCCGGGAGTCGCCATCGCCTGGCAAGACTATGATCCGGCTCTTTTTGATCAGGCCCGGGACGAAGGCCGTCCCATTCTTCTCGATTTTACAGCCGATTGGTGCATCCCCTGCCGTGAGTTGGACCGGTTTACCTTCAGTGATGAAGAGGTGATTGCAGCCGTGAATCCCTTCCTGGCCCTCAAGGTTGATCTAACCCACTTCGAGTCGCCGGAAGCCAGGCCGCTGCGGGAACAATTTGGCGTCGTCGGCGTCCCCACCCTCGTCTTTATTGATGTTCAGGGAAGGGAAGTGCAGGAATCGCGGGTGGTGGGCTACCTGGGTCCCGATGATTTTCTCCAGCAGGTGAAGCGCGCACTGGGATCCTAGCCCGGATTATGCCTAATGCGGGCTAGTCTATGGGTTCTCGGGACCCAGCAGCTCGTGCAGGCGTTTACTGTGAAAGCAGGCCGTCGATGACGGGCTTGAAGGAATTAAAGGGCAGGGCTCCTCTTAGGGTCTGAACCACCTTCACCTTGTTCGGATCCTCGGAGTCGGTGAATCCGATTCCGAAAGAAGGCGTGGCTTTGATTCCAGCCTTGGCGCCGAGTGCCATATCCTTACGAACCTCACCCGCATATTTCCCGCTTTCCAAGCAGGTATCGAACTTGGGGCTGTCCAAACCGAGTGCTTCCGCATAGGATTTGAGCTGTACGAGTGCCAACGCATTCTGATTGGCGAAAAGGCGGTCATGCATTTCCCAGAATTTGCCCTGTTCGGCGGCGCAATTCACTGCCTCGGCCGCTTTGAATGCATACTGATGTATGGACTCCAACGGATAGTCCAGGTAAACGTACTTGACCTTTCCAGTCTCGATGTACTCTTTCGCAATTTGAGGGAACGTCCCACGGACGTGTCTTCCGCAAAACGGTCACTGGTAATCGGTGAATTCCACCAGGGTCAGTTTGGCATTCTCATCGCCCTTAAAAGGACTTCCGCCAAGATCTAGAACAAACTCACGAGGTGTGGGAGCTGGAGCCGGAGCCTGTCTCGCCCTCAGAAGGCTCTTGATTTCCTGAAGTTCCTTTTGAATCGCCTTCTGGCCTTCTTTGAGTGCCTCAATCTCTTCTTTAAGGTCGTTGACTCCTTCACTCGACGTCCCTTGTGCGAAGCCTGGTGTCCCATACAGAAGGGTTAACAGACTCAGTTGACAGATTACCGTGAAGCACTTCGTGGTCATAACTTCTCAGTCTCCTCGATCCTGACTCAAGACTATTTTACCTGAAGAATCGGTGACACGCTCGTAGTTCCGGATATGGGCCCCATAAATCAAGGATTTAAGAGAGGTCTGGCACCGAATGAACCCTAGCTTGGCAAGCCGAGGGTGCGGGCTACTTGATTCCACAGGGGTCCTTTTGGCAATGACGGGCGTGTCACTGATACTACCGGTCGGGGAGGTTCACGATGATGTCGCCCTCGAGGGCGAAGTTGTATCGCTCTCGAGCGATGCGCTCCCATTGGTAGGGGTCGGTCTTCAGTTTGTCGATTTTTTGCAGGTAGTCACTGCGTTGTTGTCTGAGATCTAGATTTTCTAGTTGTAAAGCTCGTAGTTCTGCTCGATACTTGCGCAGCTGTATCAAACCACCGTCTCCGAATAGAAGGATGCTCAGTAGGGCCACGCAACTCGTAAATAGCAGAATCCAGGAAAGTTCTCTTTTCGCTTTTCGGCTAAATCTCATGGCCAATACGAATGTCTAAGTGTTACTTGGTTTTCTCTACTATCGATACCCACCAGGAGGCGGAACGAATCGCCCAGCAGCTGGTAGAGGAACGACTCGCAGCCGGCGTCAATATTGTTCCCAAGATCACCTCGATCTATAGGTGGAAAGGGGCATTGGAGCGTGCGACCGAACATCTGATGATCATGAAGACTGCCGAGGATCGACTGTCCTCATTGACCCACCGCATCAAAGAGCTCCACCCTTATGAAGTGCCGGAAGTGATCGCCCTCTCCATCGAAGATGGAGATCCAGCCTATCTGGAGTGGATCCTCTCGGAAACGAGAGAAAATCCTACCTGATCTCCCCTTCCTGCGCACCAGGCGGGCTAGCCCCCTGACCCGTTCCTCCTCCCCCCTTTTCGTTGGCGTTTTCTCGAGAATTCACGCAGCCGGGACTGTGCATAGGTTGTCGTGACGAAGAGCCGCAAGCGCTGCGATGACAAGGCGTGGGACGAAGGGCCCCGCAGGCGTACTCGTGCAGTACGCCGAGGAGCCCAAGGAAGCACAACGCAGTCAGCGTGAATGATTGCGGCACTGCAGTAGACAATTTATGCATAATCCCGGCTAGAAGGTACTGTCAGATGCATCCTTTCATTACAACCAACGATTAACGCCACTCTTC
>JACZQQ010000169.1 GCA_022545645.1 Acidobacteriota bacterium
TGCTCTTGATCAGGTCAGCACGAAAAAGCTTGTAGCATGTCTCCATATCAGTGAGGTAGATTCCTGAACACAAGTTACTCAAGGCCGTCAAAAGACGATTCACAAAATAGTGGTAGGTTCGATGAACCTGAGGAGAGGTCTGCTTGAATCGACTGCCATAGACCACATCTGCTTGATCGTCGAGAAGAGGCTTCAGAAGGGTCGGTACATCGTTGGGATCATATTCGAAATCGGCATCTTGAATCATGATGAAATCTCCTGATGCCTTCTCGATTCCCCGCCTGACGGCTGCCCCCTTACCCTGGTTTTCTTCCAGTCTGATGACTTGCAAGGAAAACTCCTTTGAGAGCTGGGTTAAAAGGGAATAAGTGTCGTCCTGAGATCCGTCATCCAGAAAGATAAACTCGCGCTCGATTGGGCAGGGAGACGCAATCGATCTTTCAACGAAGGTTCGCAGTAACGGACCCTCGTTAAAAACAGGAACGATCACGGAAAGTTTCGCCATTGTAATAGGAGTATCAGACAGACTTAACATTAACATGAAAATGTGCTTGGCAGCATCAAACCCACTGTGAACAATCCAATCCTGGATCTTGATCAATCCTGAGTCAGTGCCATCGTGCTGATTGTGCTCTTTTCTCTAGTCCCTGCTTGGATGAATGCCAGAGCCGATTTGATAAGCTAATCTCGAAGTTCAAGCTTTGAAATTCGAATTTTTCCGACTCGCGGATTCACAATCTTCACCTATAAATCCAAGGCGCAAGCTACCCTCGGAGCTAGCGGATGTCTTCCTACCGATGATCATCGCCCTGGTTCTTTATTTCGGGATTCTTAATGCTCCTTTTCTCTATGATGATTTTTCCTACGTCGTAGACAACACGCAGATTCGTGAGGTCACCAACGCCCCACGATTGTGGGTTACCCCCTACCATCCCTCTGGTCTTTACCGACCGGTGACAGCCACGAGTTACCTCATCGATGACTTCTTCTTCGGTCTGGATCCACGCGGATTTCATCTCTCCAATTTGCTTTTGTACCTAGTGACGATCCTTTTGTTTTCTGTGGTGATCCGCGAAGTCGGAGGGAATCGATCAGAGGCACTGTTGGCCAGCCTCGTTTTTGCCGCTCATCCCGTGCACACTGAAGCGGTCTCTTGGATTGTGGGCCGCGCGGAGGTTCTTGCAGGCTTGTTCTGCTTCTTGGGGTTGATTGGCTGGGCAAGGTTTCGGAAAACCGATCAGTGGCGCTACCTGGTTCTCACCTGCGTGGCCTATTTCCTTGCCCTGGGGGCCAAGGAAATCTCCGCACCTCTACCGGCTGTCCTGTTTCTGGGTGAGGCCTTGGGAGTATTCGGATCCTCAAACCCAACTCTCTTCAATTCTTCTCTAAAATCTTGGACCGGTCGCCTGCGTCCTCTCCTGCGATATTTCCTCGTCCTGGCTGCGGTTTTCGCCCTCTACCTTTCGCTGCGCATCGCTGTCCTTGGCCAGTTTGGAATCGACCAGAGGAGCATTGGATTTGCAGGGGATTCCGCTCAGACACGCTGGGCCTCCACTCTGTTCGGAATCGGCCACTACATTCGACTCTGTTTATTTCCTACACAACTGCGCATCGACTACATGGGCATGAAGCTGGGCAATCTTTTTGATTGGCGGGTGATCCTCAGCTTTGGAGTGCTGTGCGTGCTCGGCTTTCTGATCTTTCGATTTGGCCGGCGTGCACCTCGGATCACCTTCTGGCTGGGATGGTTCGCGTTGTTTCTTCTTCCCATCTCAAACCTTGTGGTTCAGATCGGAGTATTTTTAGCCGAGCGCTTTTTGTTTCTCCCGTCGGCTGCTGCCTGTGCCATATTCGGGGCAGGCTTCGTCTATGGGCTATCCGATCAGCGCCAACGGTGGATACGCGGCCTGACGGGCCTTTGCCTCATCGTCTTGCTGTGCACCTTCTCCTTCATGACCATCGTGCGGAATCGCGATTGGCAGGATCCGGAGCGATTTTGGCGCACTGCCCTGGCTCAGCCACCAGTGAGTCAGAAAACGCACCATAGCCTGGGAGTATTGCTTTGGAATCTTGGTAAAGAGAGGAGCGATCCAAGCCTACTGGATGAGTCTGACCGAGTTCTGGAAGCTGGTTTTGCACTTCGCAGCAGGCCTGACTGGCAGTTGACCAACGACCATGTCCTGATTGTTCAAGATCTTGCCAACCATTACCGCGAGAGGGGACACTTTGAAGAAGCGATCCAGCTTTATGAGCAAATCATCCCACTGACGCAAAGGGACCCCGCCCTTTTTCCGCTTGGCCGTTCCTCTGTTCTGGGGAATTATGGCCTGGCGCTTGAAAGGGTGGGCCGACTGGAAGAAGCCCTTTCCGCCTATGAACAAGTCATGGCTACGGGTGAACAGGAGCACTTGGCCGGTGCCATGATGAAGGCTGGAACCACTCTTCACAGGATGGGGGATTTTGAAGGCGCAATTCAACGATTTCAGGAAGCCATTCAGGTGAACGCGACTTTCGGAGAGGCTTACTTTAACCTTGCCTCGTCTTTATTTGAAGTCAAACGCTCCAAGGAAGCTTTTGAGTCGCTGGTTCAGGCAAGGCAGTTGGGAGTGAGTCGAGCCCGTGAGTACGCGAGGGAAAAGGCTCAGCAGATCATCAACCAAGCCGTGGTCGCAGAGAACTTTGGCCAGGCTCAGCAGACCATGGAGTCTCTATTGACCGTTGTCGAAGAGACGGCCCAAGATGCTTACTCACAGGGCTTATGGACCGAACAACTTGGAAATTCGGATATGGCCCGGAGCCATTACCAGCGAGCCCTCACTCTCGATCCTCAGCATTCGGAAGCTCTCTCTGCTCTGGAACGGACTCGTTAGTGGGGCAAGCTCGAAGAACGCCACCGTATCTATGAAACGAGACACGAACGACCCCCTTTTAGGGGCACACATGTCAATTGCCGGAGGAATGTCGCTTGCCATCCAGCGTGCTCTGGAGGCAGGATGCAGGGTTCTTCAGATCTTCGTGAAAAACTCCAACCGGTGGAAGGGAAAAACTCTGGTTGACGAGGAGGTGGAAGACTTTCGCAAGGCCTGGGCCGATTCAAAACTTCACCAGGTGGTGGCTCACGACAGTTACCTGATTAACCTGGCCTCTCCGCAGGAGGAGCTGTGGCAGCGATCCATTGAGGCAATGCTCGATGAGCTGGATCGCTGCCAGAGGTTGGGGGTGAGCCTGTTGGTCACTCATCCCGGCTCCCATATGGGAGAGGGAGAGGGAGCCGGAGTTCAAAGGATCGCTCAGGCCATCGATCAGATTCACGAAAGGAGCGGCCCGTGCGATGTTCCCATCGCCCTGGAAACAACGGCTGGCCAGGGAACCAGTGTCGGCTATCGATTCGAACATCTGCGTGACATTCTGGCTGCTACGCGTCATCCTGAGAGGGTTGTTGTCTGTGTGGATACCTGTCATATCTTTGCGGCCGGCTATGACATCAGAGGGGAAGCGGAATATGGTGAGACCATGGAACAGTTTAGCCGTGTGGTAGGACTTGAGAAGCTGCGTGTTTTCCATTTCAACGACAGTAAGAAGGATCTGGGAAGTCGTGTGGATCGTCATGAACACATCGGCCGGGGGAAAATTGGGACCTCGGCGTTTTCCTGGTTTCTGAATGATGAGCGCCTGGATCAGATTCCCAAGATTCTGGAGACCCCTAAGGGAAAAACCCATCGAGAAGATCGGAGAAACTTGAAGCTCTTGAGATCACTCGTGAAGAAATGAGAAAGTCGAATTTCGAATTGGGATTGTTTTACATTCCGGTTCGGATGGGCTAGATTGCCGGAAAAGGGAGGGACTTAACGTGTCGGAGAGGACCACATCAGAGTGAGTGACCGCTCGCATCAGGCAGGCGGTTGGAGTCTGACCGTTCGATTGATCCTCATCGGTACCTCCGTTTTTGCCCTCTATGCCAATGCCTTCAGTGTTCTTGCTCCCACCTACAACCGCATGGTGCACTGGGGCCTTCTAGCCACAGTCGTTTTTCTCATCTACCGACGAGACAGATCGGCCCAAGGCAATCCGAGGATGACCGATATCGCCCTGGCGGCTCTTACTTTGGCCTCCACTATTTTTGTCATTGTGGATTGGTCCTACTACATTGAACGAACCGGACTGGTCACCCAGTGGGAGCTGGTCGCGGGCGTGCTCATGATCCTGCTGCTGTTGGAGGCGACCCGCCGCGCCATCGGTCGGTTTCTTCCTTTTCTGGTGGTGATTTTCCTCCTTTACGCGATCTTCGGTCGGTTCGCGCCGGGTATTTTTGTTCATAAGGGCTACGGTCTTCCCCGGCTGGTGGGCACCCTCTATCTTGGTAACGGTGGGATTTACGGCCTCCCCATGGAAATCTCCGCCACCTACGTCATCATGTTTGTGATGTTCGGTATGCTGCTGATGCGCTCCGGCGGAGACCGTTGGTTCATCGACTTGAGCTACACTCTGACGGGCCGGCTCCGGGGTGGACCGGCGCTGAGCGCCATCCTTTCCAGCGGCATCATGGGCATGCTCACCGGTTCTCCCGTAGCTAATGTGGTCACCACCGGGAATTTCACCATCCCCTTGATGAAACGCACAGGATTTCGACCGCACATGGCGGGCGCTATTGAAGCGGTGGCCTCCACGGGGGGCATGTTTACCCCGCCGTTGATGGGAGCGGGGGCATTCCTGATCGCCGAATTCCTTTCCATCCCTTATGTCGAGGTGGCCAAAGCTGCTGTCTTTCCCGCCGCGCTGTTTTTTCTCTCCCTGCTGGCGGTCGTGTATTTCACGGCCTGGCGAGAGGACTTGAGGATTCATGACACGGAGTCGGTGCCCAAATTAGGGCAGACGCTCATCCGCTACGGACATATGAGCCCCCCTCTGATCTTTCTGGTGGTGCTGATTTTCACTGGGCGCAGCTTGATGCTGTCCGCATTCTGGGCAATGGGTCTGACGGTCGGACTCTCTCTTCTCCGATCCCACACCCGGATTAGCCTGTCAAAATTGTTCTCCGCTCTGGAAGAGGCAGCTTTTAAAACCATGCCCATCGCCACGGCCTGTGCTTCGGCTGGAATCATTGTGGGCATCATCAACCTGACCGGCCTGGGTTTTACTCTTTCTGGAGCCCTCACTGGACTGGCTGAGGGACAGCCCGTGCTGCTCCTTGCCGTGACTATGCTGGCCTGTCTTTGCCTGGGCATGGCGGTGCCTCCTACCGCTGTTTACATCATCATGGCGGGTCTGACCGTGCCGGCAATGGTCTCGGCCGGGTTCAGTCCGCTGGGCTGCCACTTTTTCATCTTCTTCTGCAGCTCCATCGGAGCCATCACTCCTCCCGTAGCGCTGGCGGCCTATGCGGCCGCTGCTATCGCCGGTTCCGACGTGAACCGAACCGGGTTTACCGCTTTTCGACTGGGAATTGCCGGCTACTTGATCCCGTTTCTGGTCATCTACTGGCCCGGGCTGATGATGGTGGGCGAGTGGGGAGAAATTTTGCTGGCGCTGATCGTCTCGATCGTGATGATTTTGGCAGCGGCATTTGGCTTGGAGCTTCTTGGCTATTTGCACAGGGGGCAGTTGGCCCGTTGGGGGAAATCCGTCCGCTAGTGTCTCGTCCCCCATTCACACTTTACAAGGACAGGTTTCTGGGCCAAAATTCCCTCATGACAATCAGCATGGAAGAAGAAAACCGGAAGGTTAAGAATGGACGCAAGATGTGTGGGAGTATGCGGGAATTCATCGATGAGCTGGAGGCTCACGGCAAACTCCACCGGGTGAGCAAGGAGGTGGATCCGAGTTGGGAGATCTCCTGCATGGCCCGTTGGATTTACCAGGGTCTTCCCATGGAAGAGCGCTTTGGCCTGCTCTTTGAAAACGTCAAGGGCTCGAGCATGGCGGTCGCCACCCCTTTGATCGGAGCTTCGCGGCAG
>JACZQQ010000170.1 GCA_022545645.1 Acidobacteriota bacterium
GTCCTGAAGCAACTGGGAGAACAAAAGCAGGCCAGCGGAGAAGGCTCAACAGACGACAGTTCAACAGACAACGGACAACAGACAGCAGACAGCGGGCAAGCAAAACAGGAGGCAAAGGAGCAAGAAGCGGCTCCAGAACCAGAGAAACAAGAGCCGGCCGAGCAGGAGGCCGCAGCTCCGGAGCCAAAGGAACAACAGGCGGAGGAGGAGACACCAGCTCCAGAGGTAGCCGAGCAAGAGGCAAAGGAGCAGGAAGCAACTCCAGAGCCAGAGAAACCAGAGGCCAAGGAACAGGAGACCGCTGCCCAGGAGCCAGAAGCTCAAGAGGAAACAGCTCCGGAGCCAGCAGCCGAGGAGCCTACGACAGAAGAGCCAGTAGCAGAAGAGGCAGCAGCGGAGGAGCCTACGGCCGAAGAGCCAGTAGCCGAAGAGAAAGCGGCTCAAGAGGCAGCAGCCCCGGAGGCAGCCTCAGAAGAGAAAGCGGACGAAGAAACAACGGACCAAGAGAAAAAGGACGAAGAGACCAAGGATAGCTGACCTTCACCCCCTTGGGTCAGGTGGTCAGGGGGCAGGTGTTCAGCTTTTCTAATAAGAAAGAAATCTAAATTTAGTTAGAAGGAGGATTCGCTATGGCGACCACTCGTGAAGATGTGTTCGGTTGGATTGAAAAGGCATCGATTGTAGACATTAATGACTTGGTGCAGGAACTGGAAGAGAAGTTCGGAATTACTGCCATGGCAGCGCCCGTCGCTGTGGCGGGAGCAGCGGCCGGAGGTGCGGGAGAGGAAGCAGCTGAAGAAAAGACGGAATTTGAAGCTGTTTTGACCGCGGTCGGAGACAAGAAGATCAACGTCATCAAGGCTGTGCGCGAGGTCACCAGCCTGGGCCTCAAGGAAGCGAAAGACCTTGTTGAAGCTGCTCCTAAAGCGATCAAGGAGGGCGTCAGCAAGGAAGAAGCTGAAATGATCAAAAAGAAGTTTGAGGAAGCCGGAGCGACGGTCGAGATCAAGTAGAATCGGCTTCAATTCACCTCTTGTCAGTCCCCATGGAGTATGATAGACTGTTTGGCGTTGAGAAGAGTGGAATTAATTAGGATGGATTAAAGGGGATTGGTGTCCCCTTTTTAGGTTTTTGTCCTTTATCTGGTCTGGGACGGTAAAGCTTAAATAAACACAGCGGTTGGGAGTTTTCTCTGCTCTCTTTTTATCCGTGTATTCCTCTATACCTGCACGTGTCTGAGGCGCTCTGTGTCTCTTTCTGCGTGGCATCCAAACGTAATTGAGCAAAACGACCACATCAAGGGGAGCTTGCCAGCATGTTAGATGATCTGAAAAACGTCTATCGGGAAAGAAAGGACTTTGCCAGGAGAGCGTCCATTTACCCCATACCCAACTTGCTCGAGGTTCAGAAATCGTCCTACCGACGATTTCTGCAGATGGATCTTTTGCCCTCTGAGCGGGATGACTTCGGGTTGCAATCGGTGTTGAGTTCCGTTTTCCCTATAAGCGATTTTCGTGGGACCTCCTCCCTGGAGTTTGTGGATTATTCCATTGGCGATTGGAAATGTAAATGTGGCAAGTTGGAGGGTCTTGAGCACCTTCGGGGGACGTGCGGAAATTGCGGTGGGACGTTGGGCTTGAGCCCCTACCCCATTGAAGATGTGACTTGCCGGCACTGCGGATCCAGAAACCCCAACGAGGTCGAGCGCTGTGACGATTGCGGGGATCCCGTTCAGCTGACCCTCAAATACAACATCAGCGAATGCAAGGAGCGGGGCATGACTTATTCCGCTCCCTTGAAGGTGACGATTCGTCTGGTGGTTTGGGACAAGGACCGCGATACGGACGTCAAGACCATTCGCGACATCAAAGAGCAGGAGGTCTACTTCGGGGATCTCCCCTTGATGACCGACAACGGGATATTCATCATTAATGGCACGGAACGCGTGATCGTCAGTCAGTTGCACCGTTCACCCGGCGTTTTCTTTGAGTCAGGAGCCTTAAAGAGTTACTTCCTGGCCAAGATCATTCCCTACCGGGGTTCCTGGGTGGAGTTTGAATACGACAGCAAGAATCTGCTTTATGTTCGCATCGATCGGAAGCGGAAGTTTCTGGCCAGTGCCTTCTTGCGTGCACTGGGTTTGGGCTCAGACGAAGAACTCCTGAGGACTTTCTACAACTTCTCCACCATCACCATCAAAGGTGAAAAGCTGTTCTGGAAGCTCGATGAGAATCTGGTTGGAACCAAGTTGAGCAAGAAGATTCCTGCTCCCGGCAAACCGCGATCCGTTCTGGTTGCTGCGGGCCGAAAAGTCACTCAGGCGGCTTTCGCTCAACTCAAGAAGGCAAAAATAAAACAGGTGGAGATTGGTATCGAGGATTTGGAAGGAGCCCTTTCCGGGACTGAAGTGGTGGATTCCAAATCAGGAGAGATCCTCCTGGAAGCCAATACCGAAGTGACGGGAGCCGTGGTCAACTCATTGATCGAGGCCGGTATTAAAGAGTTACCGGTATTTTTCGCCGAGCGCGATGATGTCGGCGATGTGCTCTCGGCAACCTTGAAGCGCGACCCGGTGAAAAATACCAACGATGCGCTCATTGAGATCTATCGAAAGCAGCGTCCGGGTGACCCTCCCACCATCGAGACGGCGACGGCCCTTTTTCATGGAATGTTTTTTGATCCCCGGAAATACGACTTTTCACGAGTGGGCCGGCTGAAGTTCAACATCAAATTGGGTATGGACACCTCTCTGGATGAACGGACACTTTCTCCCCAGGACTTCTATCAGGTCATTGGTTATCTGCTGAAGCTCAAGAAGAGTATCGGGAGCGTGGACGATATTGACCATCTGGGGAACCGTCGCGTTCGTGCCGTTGGGGAGTTGTTGGAAAATCAGTTCCGAATCGGTCTGGTGAGGATGGAACGGGCGATCAAGGAAAAAATGTCGGTTCATCAGGAGATGGAAACCGCCATGCCTCACGACTTGATCAACGCCAAGCCGGTTATGGCGGCCATCCGCGAGTTCTTCGGCAGCAGTCAACTCTCCCAGTTTATGGATCAGACCAATCCGCTTTCGGAAATCACCCATAAACGGCGCCTCTCAGCACTGGGCCCTGGGGGATTGAGCCGAGAGAGAGCCGGATTTGAAGTGCGGGATGTTCATCCCACCCACTATGGGCGCATCTGCCCCATTGAGACCCCGGAAGGGCCCAATATCGGCCTGATCTCCTCCTTGAGCTGCTATGCGAAGATCGACGACTTTGGATTTATCCAGTCGCCCTACCGCAGGATTATCGACGGCATTATTGTGGACTACGTGAAGATCATCAATGGGGGAAGCACCCGCTTCAAGATCGGGGAAGTCTACAAGCAGGCCCAAGTGACTGCCGTGAACAAAAAGATGACGGGAAGGAAGAAGCCTGCCGAATACGAGACCCATGTCTTTTACCTGACCGCCTGGGAGGAGGATAAACACGTCATTGCTCAGGCCAATGTCAAAGTGGACAAGAAACAGCGGATCGTACGAGAGCGGGTCAACGCTCGCCATCAGGGGAACTTTGTTTTCGTTCCCAGAGAGGAAGTTGAGTACGTTGACGTGAGTCCCAAACAGCTGGTGAGTGTAGCGGCCAGTTTGATCCCCTTTCTGGAAAATGACGACGCCAACCGAGCCTTGATGGGGTCCAACATGCAGCGGCAGGCCGTGCCCCTGGTTCAGGCAGAAGCGCCTTTTGTGGGCACCGGTATGGAATACGTTGCTGCCCGCAACTCAGGAGCAGTCCTGCTGTGCCGGCGATCAGGAGTCGTGGATAGCGTCGACGCAGAACGGATCATCGTTCGTGTCCTGGCTGAAGAGGGAAAGAAGAACCAGGACGCAGGTGTGGATATTTACAAGCTGACCAAGTTCAAACGCTCCAATCAAAACACCTGTATCAATCAGAAGCCCCTGGTTCACAAAGGTGACCCGGTTCAAAAAGGCCAGGTGCTTGCCGATGGCCCTTGTACCGAAAAGGGAGAGTTGGCACTGGGAAGGAATGTCCTGGTCGCCTTTATGTCCTGGCGAGGTTACAACTTCGAGGACGCAATTCTGGTCAGTGAACGTCTGGTCAAGGATGACCTGTACACTTCGATCCATATTGAAGAACTGGACATCGAGGCTCGGGATACCAAGCTTGGCCCTGAAGAGATCACACGCGATATTCCCAATGTCAGTGAGTCGATCCTAACCGATCTGGATGAAAGTGGCGTCATTCGCATCGGTGCCAAGATCAGTCCGGGCAGTCTTCTGGTTGGAAAGGTCATGCCCAAGGGTGAAACACAGCTGACACCTGAAGAAAAGTTGCTGCGGGCCATCTTCGGCGAGAAAGCGGGAGAGGTGAAGGATGCATCGCTCTATACCCCCCCCGGCATTGAGGGCACGGTGGTCGACGTCAAGATCTTCGCTCGTAAGGGTGTAGACAAAGATGCACGGACCCTGGAGATCGAGGAGCAGGAAATCGAGCGTCTGGGGAAGGACCTGGAAGACGAAATTCGGATTCTTCAGGAAGAGAACAGCAAGCGTATTGTCGATGTCTTGGCCGGGAAGACCACCGTTAAAAAGGTGACGGATGAGGCCGGGAATGTGATTGCCGCAAAAGGCAAAAAGCTGAACCGTAAGGCTTTGATCACGCTCAGCCACCAGGAGCTCAGAAAGATTAGCGTCAAGGGGAAGCAGGCGGAAAAGGAGCTCTCTGAAGTCGAAGCCAGGACAGACCGTCAAATCGAGATTCTTCGCTCCCTGCACAAGGACCGATTGAGCCGAATGGAAAAAGGGGATGAACTCCTGCCGGGCGTCATCAAGATGGTTAAAGTTTATGTGGCCATGAAACGGAAGCTGTCCGTGGGCGATAAGATGGCAGGACGCCATGGCAATAAGGGAGTCATCGCCCGGATTGTGCCGGAAGAGGACATGCCCTACCTTCCCGATGGAACCCCTGTGGAAATCGTGCTGAATCCTCTGGGAGTTCCCTCTCGTATGAACGTGGGACAGATCCTGGAAACCCATCTGGGATGGGCCGCGAAGGTTCTCGGGGTACAGTATGCAACGCCCGTCTTTGACGGTGCTCGAGAAACGGACATCAAGGATGAATTACGGAAGGCGAACCTGCCCAGCAATGGCAAGACGACCCTTCATGACGGGATGACGGGAGAAGCTTTCGATCAGAAAGTCACGGTGGGCTATATCTACATGCTCAAACTGAGCCATCTGGTGGACGATAAGATCCACGCTCGCTCCATCGGACCCTACAGCCTGATTACCCAGCAGCCGCTGGGAGGTAAGGCCCAGTTCGGCGGTCAGCGTTTCGGAGAAATGGAAGTTTGGGCTCTGGAAGCCTACGGTGCTGCCAATATCCTTCAGGAATTGTTGACCGCAAAATCGGATGACGTGCAGGGCCGAGCCAAGATATATGAGTCCATCGTCAAGGGAGAATCGACCTACAATCCCGGAATCCCGGAGTCCTTCAACGTTTTGATCCGGGAACTCCAGGCCCTGGCTTTGGACGTGGAATTGATCGAAAGACCCAAGAAACAACTTCGCCGCCGCACCGAAGTGTTCCTGGAAGCAGAGAATGTGCTCAGCGGTGTAACAGCCGAAAACCCGAGTGAATGACGGAGGGTGAATTTTGAGAATGTTTCGTGATCTTGACAGAACTCAGCTCTTGAAGAATTTTGAAGCGATCCGGATTGGTTTGGCTTCTCCAGAGAAGATTCGCTCCTGGTCAAGCGGAGAAGTGACCAAGCCGGAGACCATCAATTATCGTACCTTCAAACCCGAGCGAGGTGGGCTTTTCTGTGCTCGCATCTTCGGTCCGGTGACGGATTGGGAATGTCTTTGCGGAAAGTACAAACGCATGAAACACCGGGGGGTGATTTGCGACAAGTGCGGAGTGGAGGTCACCCTTTCCAAAGTTCGTC
>JACZQQ010000171.1 GCA_022545645.1 Acidobacteriota bacterium
CACCCTTTGTGCAATCCCTTTCGGATAGATTTTTAATGAGGCAACAAATACCCTTTGGGATAGATTTTTACGTGAGGCAACGGGGAGTGCTGACCCGGTGAGAAGTCTTGACCCGATAGGGATTTAGGCTGGGGTGGATCAAGAAACCGGCGACTCTGGTGCCAGGCCAGATAGCCCCAGAGGCCTATGAAGAGCAGGTAGCGCTGATGGAAATGGTGCTCGACAGCCGTGCAGGATGTACGAACCAGCACCGAACTCCCCGGCTGAGCGGCAGGAACTTATTGGGTGCCGAGATGTTCGGCCACGTAATCTTCTACTGTCTGCCGCTCGTCGTCAGTGAGCTCGACGCCGAAGCTGATCATCCTGCTGATGGTGTCTTGCCATTCCGCTCTGGATTTGCGCGAACTCGTCACCAGCTGCAGCGCATGACACCCGGTGCAAGTGCGATCCAGAATCACTCGACCCGGCTCATCCGGAAGAGTTGCACGACCCCCGGAGGTCGCCCCTTCTGCCGCCGGAGCAGCTGAATCGGTACCATAGGTGGCGGTTAGATAAGCGATCAAAGGATCGATTTCATCGGGCATCAACTGTGCGCCCCTTGAGATCATCGAATAAACGGTGTCTCTCCAGCGTTCTTCCGTTTTACCCTGAACCATGATGTGACCGATGCCATGACACTGAATACAGGCCTGGCCGAAGATGTTCCGGCCTTCACTCACCCCTTCCACTTGGGACTGGCTGACGGTGACCGGTGCTGGAGAGGCCAAACCCACGTAATGGGTGCCTATCAGAACCATCCCCAGCAAAAAGGTTGCAGTCAGTAACGTTCTTGCTATGTGCCTCAATGAGAAAAACAACGTCTTATTCCTTTTTTAGATCTCGTACGAAAATCAGGCTTTCTTTTTGCGCAGCTTAGCAATCGAGTGTTGCGGGTACCAGGTACTCTCAGCAAATAGCCCGTCCCGTGCCACTTCCAGATCCAGCATGTAGGGCCTGCCGTCTCTCATGGTTTTAACCGCTCTTTGCAAGGCTGGAGCCAAATCATTGGGATCGCTGACCTTTTCACCCCGAATATCGTAAGCAGAAGCCATCTTGGCGAAGTCCACGTCTGGAGACCCCAGGTAGCTGGTCATATCCCTGCCGGTCTGGAATTGGAGGCCGCCGAGCACCATATTGCGATTGCGGGTCTCATTGTAGCCGTGATTGTTCATGATCACAACCAGCAAGGGAGCCTCATAGCGAGCGATACTCCACAAGGTTTCCGACTGACCAAACAGAAACCCTCCATCACCCTGTATGGCAACCACCTGGCGGTCCGGCAAGGCCAGCTGCACACCCAGAGCAGCCCCGATGCCCCAACCCAGAGCCGCACCAGCGGATCGTCCGATGCGATGCTTTTGCCCTTCACCCTGCCTCAAGTAATGCAGCAGCTTGTAGTCTTGGCTTCCCAATTCCGGCACCAGCACGGCATCCCTATCGAGGGCCTGCTCCAGCTCGTAGCCGACCCGTTCCCACGAGATTGGTGTTTTGTCAAAACGGCCCCGCAACGCTATCTGCCTTGCCTTCTCTAGTTTCTGAGTGTATTCATTTGTTTTCGCCAGCCGCTCCTCTCGGATTCGCTTCTGTCGGTCCTCGGTCAAAATACCGTCCAGGTCATCGGCCAAATCAGCGATGGTGACCGGAACATGGGCCAGAATGGGCCGATCCGTACGCCGGTGCTTTCCAATCAGATCAGCATCGCTGCTGGCGTGTACCAGGCGCGCGCCCTTGGGCAATTCCTGAGAGGCCTGGGCACCCAGATTGACCACCAGATCGATATTCTCGGGAAACCTCAGAGGCGGGCTGTACTCACTCAGGAAGAGAGGATGGTGGGTTGGAAAATCGCTGAAGAGAGGAGATCTCCGATCCTGGGCAACCGGGACCGACAGCTTTTCGGCCAATGCCACAATTTCCTTTGTCGCTCCTCCCCGGGTGATTTCGGAACCCACAATGAAAATAGGATTCTTGGCCTCTGCCAACAGCTCCGCAGCCTTCTCTATCCGATCGCTGCCGGCGCGAAAAAGCGGGCGAGTGTCCTTGGGGTCCATCTTGAGAATAGGGGCCCTGATCTTTGTACCCAGGAGATCAGCCGGAAAATCCAATGTCACCGGTGCGCCGGGAGGCGTGAAGGCGAATTTCATGGCCCGGCGAAGGGTCTTGGGCATGGTCTCTGCATCCACACAGCTCCAGTTCCAGGCCGTGAAAGGTTCGGTGGGTTTCAGATGATCATCCCATTCCTCATAAGAATCCTGTCCTCCCTGCCCTTCCAACACCTGCCGCCCATAACTGACTATCATGGGGGTGTGATCCTTCCAGGCGTTGTACAGATTGCTGATGGAATTCCCCACTCCCACCTTGCTTCCCACAAAGAAGCCCAGCGTATTGCTGGCCAGGGCATATCCTTGGGCTGTGGATACGGCTTGTCCCTCGTGGGTGACCATGATCAGGTTGATCTTGTCCATGTCCACCCCATCTATCATGGTGGCGACGCCGGAGGTGTTGGTATGAAAAATGTACTTCACTCCAGCCGCTTTCAATTGCTCGACCAGGGCCGCACCGGCCGTGCCCTCGAACATCTCCACCCGGCCGGCTGGGCCCCGGCCCTCGTCAGCCTCCAATTGAACATTCATAGAGGCGAGTAAAGATTCAGCCGCTAGGGTGGTCACACCGACAGCGGTCAAAGCCTGAATAAAATCTCTCCTGGAAGTCTTGTTCGACAAGTACCGCTCCAGTGTCTGGTAAATTCCCTTATTCATTACGCCTCCTGTGATTCTTGGCCCTCTGATTGGACGTTCGGTGACCGGCAGGCCCACTGTCGGCAGCTTACACCCAAGGTCCAGGATAATCAACCGGCGAATTGCCTCATCAAAAATCTATTCGAAATGGATACGTTGCCTCATTTAAAAATCTATTCGAAATTGCCTGGGCGTGAGCCGGGGAATAGAAGAGTCCTCCATGAAGGAATGGAGGGCAGGAATGAGGTTAACGATGGCAGAAAAGGGTGTATTGGTCAAAAGCTTTGCCCCCCGCTACCGGAAGAAGGGCAAGAAGGTAAAGGGGGAAGTGCTGACGGAGTTTACCCAGATGACGGGCTACAACCGTTGCTATGGGGCCTATCTGCTGCGCCACCAGGGCAGGCGGATCCGGTTGAGCTCCAAGCTGGTGGCGGTGGGAGACATCGGCAAGAAAGCGGGTGGGCAGAGGGCCCGCAAATACGAACAGAAAGTTCTAAAGGCGCTGAAGATGATCTGGAAGATACTGGACTATTTGTGTGGCAAACGTCTGGTCGCGATTTTGCCCGAAGTGGTGCCCATTTTACAAAGACATGGGGAGCTGAAAGTGGATGCCGACACGCGAGAGCGGTTGATCCAGATCAGCGCCGCCACCATCGATCGGCTGCTGGCGCCCGAGAGGTGCAAGCACCGTCTCAAGGGGCGATCCGGGACCAAGCCGGGAACGCTGCTCAAACACCAGATTCCGATTAAGCGTTTCGCCGACTGGCAAGAGGACCGCCCCGGTTTTTTGGAAGTGGACCTGGTGGGCCATGAGGGAGGCCAGGGGCGGGGGGATTACTGTCAAACCTTGGATGTGACCGATGTATACACAGGCTGGACAGAGGTCCGAGCGGTGCGCAATAAGGCCCAGGTGTGGGTCCTGGAAGCGATGAAGCTGCTTGAGAAGCGCTCGCCCTTCCCTTGGCTGGGGATGGCTTCGGACAACGGCAGCGAGTTCATCAACCAACACTTGATTCGTTTTTGTGAGCAGGAGGAGATCAGCTTCAGCCGAACCCGTCCCTCGCGCAAGAATGACAACCCTTATGTGGAGCAGAAAAACTATTCGGTGGTTCGGCGAGCCGTGGGTTATGCTCGCTACGAGGGAGAGCGAGAACTGGAGCTGGTGAACGAGTTGTACGATCGGCTGCGACTGCAGATCAACTTTTTCAAGCCGGTCATGAAGATGGTGGCCAAGCAACGTCGAGGGTCTCGGATCTGGAAAAAGTACGATGTGCCCAAAACCCCCTACCGGCGGATCTGCGAGTCCCCTGAGGTGGCGGGCAAGATCAAGCGGGAACTGGCCCAAGAGTATGAGAAGCTTAATCCGGCCCAGTTGGCACGGCAGATCGGTTGGCTTCAGAATTGCCTTTTGCTCAAACTGACTCCTGAGCAGAAGAAACGATGGGAAGCGGGCTGGATGTGAAAATCTTTCTCTTGCTGCAGGCTGCGGGTGTTGAGCAAGGGGTTGCCACTCCTCTGGCTGGTGCTTTTCACCACCACTTGTGCAATCCCTTTCGGATAGATTTTTAATGAGGCAACAAATACCCTTTGGGATAGATTTTTACGTGAGGCAACGGGTGAATAAGAGTCTCTAGTGCGGGGAAGCTAGTACGGCGAGTTATGCCGATGAGCCTCTCTCCACTGGCCTCCCTGCTTAATCCACATCCCTGAACGTTGGTCTCTGGATTGTATCGTCGTGCCATCGGTAGTAGTGATTGTTCCGACGACGTAGCCTGTGACGATTGCGGCATTGCCATAGACTCTGACCTCTAGGTGCCGGACCTGTAGGTTGAGTCTCTGACCAGCATCGTAGGCGGACTGGAAGCGGTTCCTTTGCTCTTCAAGAGAGTACTCCCTCTCAAGGAGACCACCACCTGGACCGAAAGAGGTGTATTCTGGCATGTGGTATCGGGTTTGGGAGTTCGCATCCCCAGCGCTGATCGCAGCAGAATAACCTAGCACCGCCACCTTCACATCATCCACATCATCGGCCATGGCGACAGTCATCGCAAACATGCAGACTACCCACAGTGTTGTTAATGCTTTCATTTCAGACCTCCCTCTTTGCTGAGCAGGGTTAAAGAGCTTGGATTGAATAGCCATGGTCTGACTGACCACTCTTTGCCCCCCTCGATGTGTGTTTTTTACAAATGTTACGCCTGGAGGGGGTTAACGGCAATGGGAATTGCCCAGATAGCCTATGCACTGTAAAATAAGCTCAATTCGTACACCGACAGTCCTATGGAAACAACCGAGAAGATCGTAGAAGCCTACTGCCGCTACATCAAGGGCTGGGCAACTATCCCAAACATCAAGTGTTCAGGCCAGTATGAGATTGATCTTCTCGCCGTAGATCCGAGGACTCTGGATCACTACCACATTGAGACAGGTGTTTCGATATCTGGGTCATTCTCCAAACTCACTGCTAAACCCTTTAGTCCCGAAGATTTCAAGGTTCCAGTCAAAAAAGCTGTTCAGAGACGAACGGTTGGCTATTTTGCCGTGAGAAAGTTTGGTCCACCGCAGGTAGTGGACAAGCTCGAAGAATATGGCTTCAAGAAAGGACGGTACTCGAAGGTCATTGTGACATGGGGTTGGACAGATGAAGCAAAAGACCAGGCTAAGAAGCACGGCATAATTTTGTGGGACTTTCGGGAGCTTTTGAGGGACATCGGAGAAGTTTTCAGTGACGTTCGCACTTACTTTACGGATGACACCCTAAGAACCCTGCAGCTATTTGCAAAGGCGTTGGAGACAGGCATCTCTAAGGCTAGGAGTGAAAACATGCCAACTGCCCAGAATTTCCGGCACGAACTTCTGGCAATGTTTAATGAAGCTGAAAAGCAGGACCTCTCTAGCGTAGAAATTAAAGCTCGAAAACTCCATCGGCGAGTAGGCGGCTATCCAGGCCCGAATCATCGCATGCCAACCTGTTGCGATGTAATGCTTGCAGAGAAAAGAGTCAACGACAGGATTTTATCTCAGCCCCGTAAGGGGAAGGGAGCGTCTTTGACAATCCATTACACCATCCCCAGAGCACAGAAGAAACTCCCCTTGTAATGGAAAACCCCTTAGCCCCTGATGGAACGATCCACCTGGTGTCCGCGTAGAATGGAGCTTAATCCACA
>JACZQQ010000172.1 GCA_022545645.1 Acidobacteriota bacterium
AAGTCGATCTCATCATCCCTGATTACAACGAGAATTTTCAGAGAGATGTGGACACAATCAGGGGCTACAAGGAAAAGAGATGGTTTTTCGATATTCAAAACAACACCATTCGCTTTTCCCATGGCAATCACAGCACTCGGGATCGGTGGTTCAAGGCTTACTTCGGTACCGGGTACCGGGAGTGTGGCAACTGTCACAACCTGGGTCTTCCCTATGCGTCTGAAGAGGGCATGCAGTTGGAAGATGGGGAGCACCTAAACAGCGTGGAGGATATCCGGGATTATGAGGACGATATCTATCCCTTTGGCATTATGATGGCTCGCTGTTTCGATGCCTGTCATAACGGTCTCACAGCACCCAATGACTGTATGAATTGCCATCTGCCTGGAAGTCGCGCGTTGACCGAGGGAGCTACCGGACTCAGCGATGAGATGCAAACCATCGTTGCTCAGTCAGAAGCGGGGACAGCCGGGGACCTTCAAGATCCGGGAGAGCAAGTCTATAAGCAAAGAAATTGCAACCTATGCCATGTTCTTAATCAGGTAGGCGCCCCGATAGCGTCCGACTTGAGCGACATCGCAAATCGTCGCGATCTCAAGTGGCTAGGGGAATTTCTGAAAAACCATCAGGAGCCAGAGCCTAAATCAACCATACCGAGGTTAAAGTTCTCCGATGAGGAGGCCCAGAGTTTGGCCGAATACCTGGCCGATGAACGCTAACCGCTGAGCGCGGTAAGCGTTCAGCGGAAATTCAAAATTCAAAATGAATTCTTTTTTTTCTGGGCGCTGAGCGCCCACGACAGCACAACAGCACGACGTCACGAAGTGACGAACGCGCCTCGGGCTAGCCGGCTCTCAGAAAATCTCGAGAGAGGGAACCAATCTCTCTGGCTTTCTTCCTAAGGAGGCGAGGTACCGGATGAGAAGCCAACTCATGCACTCCGAGGGAACCGCTCAAAACTCCTATTCCCACCATTAACAGGACACACTCCCAAGCCAACTCCTCCGCATTGACCGATTCCTGGACGGTTCCTGCCTTCTGGCTTCGCACGATGGCGGCCTGGAACAGGACACTCAATTTCTTGAAGTAGTCTTTGGACACTTCTTTGAGCGAAGGGGGTACGCCCGTGCTATTGAGCAACAAGGCACTGCATGCACACAGCCCTTCTCCAGGATGATCGGAATAAAGCTTTTGAAGGTATTCGCCTATGGAATCGAGGGCACTCGGAAAATCACTGGGATATCGGTCGATCATGGCCCGGAGAAGACAGAGTCGATCCTCGACAAACTCTTCAAGAGCCACTTGGGCCAAGTTCTTCTTGCTTGAGAAGTGGTGATGGATATTGGCTCGAGTCACTCCCAAGGCCGAGGCAATGGCCCCGAAATGGAGCTCCTCGTATCCACCACTCTTGAGTTGATAAACGGCTAAAGCGACGATCTGCGCTTGAGTTCCCACAGCAATCCTGATGGACATCATATCTCGAATGGCTGACAACAGCCCACAGACCGCCTGATTTGGAAAACGGAGGCGCGGCCTCAGGGCCGTTCGGCACCTGAGATGCCTCTCACATTCCGGAGGTGCCCCTTAAGAGCCACACGAAAGTACGAAGGCGCGAATCGTGCAAAGCGCTTATCGAACACGCCGGCAGAGGAAATAATAACGTAACATAATTATGTTCTTGTGTTACTTTTGCCGTCATGTTCGCTCTCAGGGCCGCCCTATGACATAATTATGTTAATCTAGAGGGATGGAGGAGAAAAAACATCGGACGACCCTCTATCTGGATAAGCACCTCATGAAGGAGGTCAAAATGTGGGCGGTTCAGGAAAGCCGGTCAGTGAGTCAGATTGTGGAGAGGCTGCTCACCGAATATCTCCTCACCAAGAAGGCTGGTTTTGACGACCTGGATGAAGATACGGGAGATGGCTCCCAGACCATCGCCGATGTGGAATCTATTTTCGGAACTCCCTCCAGTAAAGAGACCTTTGGCGAAAAGGTGGTCTACAAATACCAGGACATGACCGTGGAGTTCGTCAACGGAAGAGTTTCTGACATCAAGTTTGCCTCGCCCGGAAGCTGACCGCTGACCGCCGTCAGCGGAAATCCCAAATTCTAAACTCCAAATTCCAAACCCGGAAGCAGAAATCCAGGACCTGGAAGCCGGAACCTGGAAGGTGCGCTTTGCGCGCTACGCGTCAAACAAACGTTCTAGCTCTGGGCTTCGATGGGGACTCGAGGCCAGGGAGAGGATCACATAGGCCAGCAGAGAGAGAAACAGCGCAGGAAAGACCTTGTGCAGACCGCCAGCAAAGGGGAGATAGTCCCACAGAAAAAGAGTGGCAATTCCGAGCAAGAAAGACGTGATCACCGCCGTCCCATTGCCTCGGGACCAATAGAGTCCCAGAACAATGGCCGGAAAAAAACAGGCGGCGTACAAGCTGCCCGAAAAAGCGGTCAGCGTCACGATCCCACCCGGCGGGTCCAGTGCAATCAAGGCCGTGATGAGCGCAAAGAGGCCCACATAGAGGCGAGTGGATCGCAGTGAGGCCGACTCCGACAGGGAGGGTCGCCACAAACTCACGATGTCCCTCTCACAGGTCGATGCGGTGACCAGCAAGACACTATCCAGAGACGACATGGCGGCAGCGATCATCGCCACCATTAGAAAAGCCCCCACGGCAGGAGAAAAAACGTCTCCTCCAGCTAAAAGAGCGGGGACAATGCGGTCGGTGTCCTCCATTCCTTCGGGGAAAATACGACGGCTGTAAAGGCCGATAGGTACAAGAAGCGAATAGACAAAGAGGAAGGCCAGGGTGGCAACCCACATTCCTCGCCGTGCGGCACGACGGTCTTCCAGCGCATAGAAGCGGGACAGTTGCCGAGGTTCGACGATAAGCTTCATGGTTCCCGCAAAAATGATCCCCAGAAGGACGGGCAAGGGTATGGCGGCATTCCAAGAAAAGAGCCCGGCCGTCTCGGGTTGATCACGCAGGATACTCAGGGCACCTATTCCTCCGGCAGCCTGCACGGTTCCCCTGAACAGCAAAACGGCGGCGCAAATCATGAGGAGTGCCTGAACTACGTCCGTTCGCACCACTGAAATAAAACCGCCCACAGCCGTGTAGGCCACCACGATCATAAAGACCAATAAGATGGCTACCTCATAGGGAATCTCAAGAAACACTTCCAGGAGATTGCCAATCCCTTTGAAGACCGCCGTCATGTACAGAAGACTAGCAAAGATGGTGATCAGGGAGGCTAAAACACGCGCTTTGTTGCTTCCAAAGCGGAATCCGATAAAGTCCGGGATGGTGATGGAATTCAGTGAAGCAGCGAACTCCCGCATTTTGGGGGCAATCCAGTGCCAGGCGATCAGGGAAAACATAACGGCCGAGGGCGCCAGAAGCAGCCAGGGTGCCCCATAGGAATAGGCCTGGCCGGCATATCCCACGAAACTGTTGGTGCTCGAGTAAGTGGCAAAGAAGGAGAGTCCGATGGCAACGCCTCCCATGGAACGTCCTCCCACGTAATAATCCACCAGCCCTCGAGTCCGACGCTTTCCCACCCAGGCGTGATAGACCATCAGGGCGATAAAGATCGCCATTAAAAAAAGAGCGGGCCAGTTACTACCCATCCAGGTCATTTTGAAATCACAGACAACAGACCACAAACAACAGACCAGAAGAAGAAGTCAGCAGATAGTAACACCTGGGAAGAACAGACAACAAACGACGGACCGCAGAGCAAAGGCAACAGACAACAGACCAGAAGAAGAAGAAGAAGAAGACACCAGTCAGAAGAGGTTCACTTGAAACTTGGAACCCGGAACCTTTGGCATGTTACGATATCCACTCGCTTCTGGAGGATCAGATTGAACAGAGTTGAGTTCTTCAAACAATTCATGCGCTTCCCTGGCGTCACCTGTGCCGTCACAGAGAGTAGTGGAGAACTGGCAGACTTGATTACGGACACTGCCGATCTCTCCCAGGCTTCGATGGTCGTCGAATTCGGACCCGGTACCGGGGTCTTTACCGAGAAAATTCTGGAGAAGATTTCCGACAGCACCCGGGCCTTTGCACTGGAGGTCAATGCGGATTTCGTTAAGGCCACTCAAAGGCGCTGCCCTCGGGCCGTGGTTTACCGCGATTCAGCCGTCAACGTGGCCCGGTACCTCAAGGAGTTCGGAGTGGAAAAATGTGATCGGATTATCTGCGGATTACCCTGGGCTTCCTTTCCAAAGCAGTTGCAGGATCAATTACTGGACACCATTGTAGAGGTCCTGGAGCCGGGAGGGAAGTTATTGACCTTCGCCTATGTGCACGGACTCTTCCTGCCCGCAGGGAGGAGGTTCAGAAAATGCCTCTCCTCCAGATTTAAAAGCGTTACAGCCACCCGAATCGTCTGGCAAAATCTGCCTCCCGCCTTCGTCTACTGTGCCGAAAGGTAGAGCACAGGTAGCGCGCTACTGGGTGATCCCAAAGGCGCGCAGCCAGTCCCCATAAGCCTGCTCATGCTCATTGGTGATCCAGGGAGCGGGATTGTTGGCGTAATCCCGAAAGTAGTCTCCCTCCACATTGATTCCCGGCACAGCGGGGATCCAGGCTTCCTGGAGCAACTCATCAGGATCACCGTATTGGGCGGCCAGTTTCCTGATTTCCGGGTCATCCAATGCCGTTAGATGTCCTTTATCGATCACCTTGATCTTTTCACCGTCCTCGGTTTCGATTTCAAAGGTGGTGAAATAGGTATGAATGTGAAAGTGGCCGTCGGGCAAGTTCCGCTGGGCGGCCCACTGCTGGACTCTCCCCCCGGGTAACGCTCCCCCGACAACACCGATCCCCCAGTGAATAATTCCCGTTCTTGCTCTTTCCCAACTCCAGATTCGCCTCGATTCATGCATCACATTGGCTGGCCGGGATGCCTTGGGATTGGTTCCGATGGCAACCTCATATAACCAGCCCATGCCCGGTCCCGGGGAACCCGGCCACTGGATATCCTTGTACTTGTTCAATATCGACTTCCAGTTCTCTCCGTAGGCGCCCCCTGCTTCAATCTCTGTGATCTCATTGTTTTCGATGTAGACCTTGATGCGAGGGAAAACGCCGGCGTGGTTCGAGGTCCCGGCGATGACCCCTTTGACGTCGAGGGCATGCTTAAGGTCCAGAGGAGGATGAGACATGATATGGCCTCGGTAGACAACGTCCGAATGCGATCTTTCCATGGCCTTTTCCTGGTCTCCCTCTTGCACCGTCCAACTGATGTCCGTCCCCTCGGGATCCGTGATCCTCACCTTCCTGGCCTTCAACAACATCTCCCAGAGCTTCAGATCGATCGCTTCGGCCAGGTCAGGAGGAAACTCAACTGTTCCAGTGAGGAACTCGTCCACCGTCTGCCAGGGAAGTTTCTCCCATAGAACATCCACCTCCGGATCCGCCCCCCCCGATCCGTGAATGATGATGTCATACTCACCCACCGCGTTGACCATCTGGGCGACGAAGATCTTGCTGCGCATCACGTTATCGGCAAGGAAAGTGAAATACTCTGTCTCGGCGGTTCCATCAGCAGGCTTCATGGGAGGGTAGAAACTCTCATAGTCGATGTAGAAAACATCGGGTTTTCCCCCGGCTTCCCGTATGGCCATCTCGATGGCTTCGACCACCAGACGATCGTGGCTGCTATCCACAACAATCAGCGCTCTCTGGCCGGGCTTTATCCCGTAGCCCGGGTACAGACTCGCCCCTCTGGACGGTCTCCTCACCACTGCCCGAGCAATATCGAGTATGTCTTCCACAGTCTTGACATTCCTCAGCTGAGGATAGCGAGGTTCAGGATACTCAAGGTTCCCCTGGGCCGTAAGCGGAACAACCCGCATCCCCATAAAAACAAGTACGGTTAGCACAGCGCTCAAGGCTATTCTCTT
>JACZQQ010000173.1 GCA_022545645.1 Acidobacteriota bacterium
CTTCCGATCTTCTCATTCATCGTGTCCTCCTCCATGTCATTCATGCCGGTTATCCACCGGTCTGTCGTCCGTTGTCTGTCGTCCGTTGTCTGTTGTCTGTTGTCTGTTGTCAGCTGTCAGCTGTCAGCTGTCAGTTGTCAGCTGTCAGTTGTCAGCTGTCAGCGCCCCATACGCCACTTCTCCTGCAATCACAGTGGCCAAAATCTTAATTTCAGACAGGTCTTCATCCGCCACGTCGCGGTCCAGGGGATTCTTGTCCAGAACCACCAGATCCGCCAGCTTGCCTGGCTCCAGCGAACCCAGCTCTTCGTTGCGCAGGACATAATCGGCGCCCCAGCGGGTCATCATGAGCAGGGCAGTAGCCCGGTCGATTGCCTCCCGGGGGCCGAATACCCGACCATCACTAATCTTTCTCGTCACCAGTATTTCCAGGCTGAACATGGGCTCCCTTTGCGGATCGGTATGAGTGTCGGCTCCATAAGTGACTTTGGCGCCGGCATCGATCAAGCTTTTAATGGGGAGCATCCAGCGATGGGCGTATTCTTCGCCATACACGCGACTCACACCGGCAGCATAACGGTCGTAAAACATAGGGGGCTGTAAGCTCCAGGTGACTCCCAGTTGGGCAGATCGCTCGACGACCTCCGGGGGAACCATCATACCGTGATCCATCCCAAAGCTCTGACCCAGGATCGAGTCCTCCTGGTTGGCTTGATCAAAGGCATCGAGCAGCATCAAAAACCCTTTGTCTCCGAAGGTGTGCGTACCCGCGATTCTATACCCATATCGGTTGGAAACGATGATGGCATCGGCACCCGGTTCATCCGGCATGTCCCAATTGCAGAATCCCTCTGGATAGATGTCAGCTCGTAACATCACACGTTTTGGCAGTGACGAGCAGACGGCTCCGGAATTGGTGTCGCTTGGCCCATTTCCATCGGGTATGCCCACCGAGATCCCGATCAGCCACATCCACGGAGTTCCATGCCCTTCCAAATTCCCGAAGCGCTTCAGATCGGCTTCCAGAAACGGATTCCCTCGTCCGATCTCGTGCGAGTAGGGTAATCTGAGAGGCAGTTCGCCCGCTCGATCCAGTAACCCGTAGGCAGTAACTTCATTTCCCCTGAGACGTGTGGACAAAGTGGTGACCCCGATGGCCACCCATTCCTCCAACTCCCTTTTTAAAAAAGGCGCCAGAACTTCGGGGGCTACCCGAGGGACCACCTCCTGGTCAATCACCGTACCACCTGATCCACGGAATTGACCATTGGGAACTCCCTGCTCATCCCGGACAATCCCGGGAAGCCGGTCGCCATAGATGTCCAGGACAATGTCCAGCATCTTGGTGTTGGCGATTCCCCGCGTGGCGTTTCCAATCATGATATAGAGGGGGTTATTAGGCGCCGCTTTGTCCAGGTCGTATCGAGTGAGTTCACGCAAGGTTGGGTTGGACCGACTGACGGTGTAAATCCATTCCTGGGGAGATGCGTTGTCCGCCACTCTCTTGAAATCGGATACGGCCGTCTCTACGGAGTCCCACCTGACGGTCGCATAGCGGACATTCCTCTCTCGCAAAGACTGAATATAGGCTGGAGTCCACTCTTGGGCGTAGTGCCTTAACGCATACCGATTGGGATGGGAGTGGGTATCTATAACTCCAGGGATCACTGCCTTTCCCCCCAGGTCCACTCTAACCGTGTCTGCTCCCGCCATCCTGAGGATCCGATCGCTGTCACCGACCGCCAGAACCCGACCATCCTGGAGGGCGATGGCCTCGGTCACGTTGATGGGAGGCTGGTCGCGATCCATGGTCAGCACCCGGCCGTTGTACAAAACCATATCGGCGTAACGAAGCACTTCGGGAGGCAAATCCTGAGCCTGAGAGATCCACAAGGGTCCAAACGTCAGCACAAGACTCATCACACACAGCGTCATGACAGTTCGTGATTTCTTATTCATGGAATCATTCTCCTCCCGTGTAGGGGTCACTCTTGTCAGTTGTCAGCTGTCAGCTGTCAGTTCAGTGACCCGTAGACCACCTTTCCTCCAATGATGGTGGCCAAAACCTTAATCTCAGACAGGTCCTCATCCGGGATATCGCGGTCCAATGGGTTGCTGTCCAGGAGGACCAGATCGGCCAGCTTGCCCACCTCCAGCGAACCCAGTTCCTCCTCGCGCAAGACATAATCGGCACCCCAGCGGGTGAGCATGAGCAGGCCGCTGGCACGGTCGATCCTCTCCCGGGGGCCAAATACCCTTCCATCACGGCCCTTGCGAGTGACCAGAACTTCCAGGCCAAACATAGGATGTCTTTGCGGATCGTTGTGAGTGTCGGCTCCATAGGTCACTCTCATACCCGCATCGATCATGCTCTTAACGGGGTTGAGCCATCGATGAGCGATTTCTTCTCCAAACACTCGGCTGATACTGCCGCCGGAACCCCCGTAAAGCCCCAGGGGTTGTATGCTCCAGGTGACGTCCAGTTGAGCGGCTTGCTCAAGGACCTCCGGGCTGACCAGGGTGCCATGATCCAGCGCAAAGCGCCGGCCCTGGATCGAGACCTCCTGGTTGGCTTGGTTAAAGGCGTCCAGCATCATCAAATACCCCGTGTCTCCGAAGGTATGCACCCCTGCGATCCGGTACCCGTATCGATTGGCAACCACTATGGCATCGGCACCCGGATCATCCGGTAGATCCCAAAAACACAACCCTTCTGGATAGGAGAAGTCGTTGGGCAAACGCTCTCGTTTGGGCACTGACGTACAGGTACTTCCGGACCACATGTTGGTAGCCGAATTGAGTCTTGGCGGCCCACTTCCATCCGGTATCCCCACAGTGATCCCGATCAACCACATCCCGTCCGTTCCATGCCCCTGCAGATTACCGAAGCGCTTGAGATCCCTTTCCAGGAAAGGATTGCCCCGACCAATTTCGGAGGAATAGGCTAATCGCAGCGGCAGCTCGCCCTCTCGATCCAGATGAGCGTAAGCACTGACTTCAAATCCACTCAGACGCGTGGACAAAGTGGTGATTCCTAGGGCCACCCATTCCTCCAACTCCTTTTTAAAAATAGGTGCCAGAATGTTCGGCGGCATCTTGGGGATGAGCTCCTGGTCAATCACCGTGGCCCCGGCTCCAAAGAGCAAACCCGTCGGGAGTCCCTGCTCATCCTTTAACACCCCAGGCAGTCGGTCCCCGTAGGTTGCCTGGATAATGTCCAGCATCTGGCTGTTGGCCAGTCCCCGCATGGCATTTCCGATCATGACATAGACAGGGTTATTGGGCACCACTTGGTCCAGGTCCTCTCTTTTGAGTTCTTCAAGTACGGTTGTGTTCAACATGCTGGTGGTGTAAAGCCACTCACCGGGAGGCACGCTTTCCGCCACCTTCTTGAAATCATCCAGCGCGTTCTCTTTCGTATCCCATCTGATGGTAACCAGGCGGACATGGTTATCCCGCAAATATTTCAAGTAGGCCGGCGCCACTTCTCGGCTATAGTGGCGCAGGGCGTAAGTATTGGGATGGGAATGGGTGTCCACAACGCCGGGGATGATCGTCTTTCCATCCAGGTCCACCTTCACCGTGTCAGGCCCAGCCATCTTGAGGATCCGATCATCGTCCCCGACGGCCAGAACCCGACCATCCCGAAGGGCGATGGCCTGGGCCACGTTGATGGGAGGCTGGTCGCGATCCATGGTCAGCACCCGGCCGTTGTATAAGACCATATGGGCGTAACGCAGCACTTCCGGGGGCAGATCCTGAGCCTGAGAAAGCGATAGGAAAGGCCCGAAGATCAGTAGGCCTGTCGTGCAGAATGTGAAAGCCGCTAAAGAAATTCTTCTTCTGTCAGTCATGGGATCATCCTCTACATACCAAGCTCCAAGCTTGAATAATCTTTTCTTCTCCCTCTTGGTCTGCAGTCTAAGGTCTGCGCTCAGTCCTCAGCACTCAGTCCTCTCTTCTGATCTGCTGTCAGCTGTCACTCGAGTGACCCGTAGGCCAGCTCTCCTCCGATGATGGTAGCCACCACTTTAATCTCGGAAAGATCTTCATCGGGGATGTTTGGATCTAACGGATTTTGGTCCAGCAGGACCAGATCGGCAAGCATACCTGGCTCTATGGATCCCAGCTCCTTCTCACGGATGACATATTCGGCACCCCAGCGCGTCATCATGAGAAGTCCACTGCTGCGGTCAATGGCTTCGCGGGGGCCGAATACTCGCCCGTCATAGGTTCTTCTAGTGACCAGAGTTTCCAGGTTGAAGAGGGGATGTCTCTCCGGGTCATTGTGGGTGTCGGCTCCGTAGGTAACCTTCACACCCGCGTCCATGAGACTCTTCACGGGAAGCACCCATTCATGAGCATATTCCTCACCGTATATTCGACTCACGCCCATCGAGTAGCGGCCGTAAAAAAGAGGAGGTTGCAAGCTCCAGATCACTCCCTGTTCTGCAGATTGCTTGATCACCTCGGGGCTGACCATCATGCCATGATCCAAAGCGTTGCCTTGAATCGCGCTCTCCTGACCCGCCTGCTCATAAGCATCCAGCATCATCAGGAATGCCTTGTCTCCGAAGGTATGGACACCCGTGACCCGGTACCCATATCGATTGGCCACGACAACAGAGTCCGCACCCGGAGTACCCGGGAGTTCCCAAAAGCAGACTCCCTCGGGGAAGTAGTCATTGGGTAAGATCTCACGCTTGGGAACGGAGACACAGGAACTTTCTCCCGAGGCGGGCGAAGCCAATCCATCGCGACCGTAACCGGGTCCATTGCCATCGGGGATGCCCACCGAGATTCCAATCATCCACATCCGGTCGGTGCCATGGCCCTGAAGGTTGCCAAAGCGCTTGAGAAGCCTTTCCAGGTAGGGATTGTTCCGCCCCATCTCATGGGAATAAGCGAGGCGCAGGGGCAGCTCGTTTCGTCCATCCAGTTGGGCGTAGGCGGAGATTTCATTTCCCATCAAACGAGTGGACAGGGTGGTAACACCGATCGCGACCCATTCCTCCAGTTCCTTTTTGAAGAAGGGAGCGAGAACTTCCGGTGGTGTCTGGGGAATAAGCTCCTGATCGATCGTTGTGCCGCCCGCTCCAAAGATTTGGCCCGTGGGAATCCCCTGCTCGTCCCTGGAGATTCCGGGTAGCGTACCCCCATAGGTCTCCTCGATGATCTCCAGCATCTTGGAGTTGGCGACGCCCCACATGGCATTTCCAATACGGATGTAGAGTGGGTTGTCCGGCACCACCTCATCCAGATTGTAGCGGTTGAGTTCCTCCCGAACGACCGGGTTGGAGCGACTGCTCGTATAGATCATCTCTCCAGGCGAGAGACTCTTGGCCACCAGGGCAAAGTCGGCTAATGCGGTCTCCTTACTCTCCCACCGCACCCTGGCGAATCGGACGTTGTTCTCTTCGAAAGCCTTCAATAAGGCGGGGTCATACTCATCCGCATAATGCCTCAAGGCATAGCTGTTGGGATGAGAGTGGGTGTCTATAACACCGGGGATGACGGTCCTCCCCCTTAGGTTCACCCGGGTCGTGTTAGGTCCGGCCATCCTCAAGATCGGATCATCCTCTCCTACCGCCAGAATTCGACCCTCCCGCACTGCTACAGCCTGTACCACGTTGATGGGAGGCTGCTCACGATCCATGGTCAGCACCTGACCGTTGTACAACACCATATCGGCGTAGCTCACAATTTCGGGGGGCAGTTCCTGGGCCTGGGAAAAGGACAGGAAGGGCCCGAAGATAAGAAGCAGACTCACCACACAAAGCGTGACAACGGTTCGTGATTTCTTATTCATGGAATCATTCTCCTCCTCTGTCGGGGACACTCTTGTCTGTTGTCTATTGTCAGTTATCAGTTGTCACCTGTCTGCGTACCGTAATCCGCCTCTCCTCCAATAACTGTGT
>JACZQQ010000017.1:0-8121 GCA_022545645.1 Acidobacteriota bacterium
TGGAGGAAGCCAGCATAGAAAAGTTCCAGGGCAGCTTGCGAGGCGAAGTACTTCGTCCAGGCGACAACGGCTACGACGAAGCTCGGATGGTTTGGAATCGGATGATTGACAAGCATCCCTCTATGATCATTCGGTGTGCCGGAGTGGCGGACGTGATTGACGCAGTCAACTTTGCACGCACCCATGACTTGCTCGTGGCTGTACGCGGCGGCGGTCACAACGTGGCGGGCAAGGCCGTTTGCGACGAAGGCATGGTGATTGACCTTTCGCAAATGAAAGGGATACGGGTCGATCCGACTCAACACACCGCACAGGCCCAAGCTGGCCTCCTGAACGCTGAGTGTGACCGAGAAGCACAAGCCTTCGGTCTGGCCACCACTATGGGTGTAGTCTCGGATACGGGCATTGCGGGCCTCACACTTGGGGGAGGCTACGGCTGGCTGGCAGGTAAGTACGGGATGACCTGTGACAATTTGTTATCCGCTGATGTGGTGACTGCTGATGGCCGTTTTCTCACAGCCAGCGTTAGCGAGAACGAAGACCTTTTCTGGGGATTGCGAGGCGGCGGCGGCAACTTTGGGGTTGTGACTTCATTTGAATATCGTCTGTATCCCGTGGACCAAGTGTTAGGGGGAATGATTCTTTATCCCATGGAGAAGGCAAAGGACGTTCTGCGCTTTTACCACGAGTTCTCTATCTCTGCCCCTGATGAGTTGAGTACGATAGCATTTCTGGCAACTGCGCCTAGCGGCGATCCTGCCGTCATCATAGTTCTCTGCTACTGCGGGTCCTCGGATGAGGGAGAGAAAGTCGTGAAGCCAGTGAGGACACTAGGTAAGCCACTTGCTGATCTTATTCAGGTGATGAGCTATGGAGACCTTCAAAAGATGCTTGATCCGCTGCTGCCAACAGGACACTGCTACTACTGGAAGGCAAGTATCATTCGGGAACTGAGCGATGAGGCCATCGAGACTTTGTTAGCACACGCTCTACCCTTGCCCACGCCCATGTCTGGCGTGGGATTTCAGCAATTACATGGAGTGGCCAGCCGTGTTGGCCAGGATGAAACGGCCTATCCCCATCGCTATGATCATTACGAGTTCTTCCCTATTGTCGTGTCAGAGGACCGTGGAGAGGTTGAGAAGAACATCCACTGGGCTCGCGAGCTCTGGGAGGCAATGCAGCCTTTTACGACTGGAGCGGTTTATGTCAACGACCTAGGAGACGAAGGTGAAGCCCGGGTCAAGGAAGCCTACGGCTCCATCTACCCGCGACTGGTTGAGGTCAAAAACAAATACGATCCAACAAATCTGTTTCGTCTCAACCAAAACGTCAAGCCCACCATGTAACGAAGGACAGACATAAGAAATCGATTCGACCATCCCCTTAAATCAGGACGGGTAATCAAGATGGGGAATCGAGATGGGGAAGTCTTTTCTGGAAGTCTTTTCTCTCCATTAGACCACCCTCTTGCAGCTAAAGGAGCGTCGATGTGAAGGCAGCTTGGTACGAGAACCAGGGACCCGCCAAAGAAGTGATTGTTGTGGGGGAAATGCCTGATCCACAACCTGAGCGGGGCGAGGTACGCATCCGCATTTCCGCATCTGGCATTAATCCGGGCGACGTCAAGAAACGCCAGGACACCTTCGGCAGTGGGATGCCCTTTCCCAGAGTGATACCCCACAGCGACGGCGCGGGGATCATCGATCGGGTGGGTGAAAGCGTTCCAGGATCGCGTGTCGGTGAGCGGGTATGGTGCTTCGGCGCACAGAGCTACCGGCCGTTCGGGACGGCAGCGGAGTATACCGTAGTCCCGTCTGGGAACGCCGTACCGCTTTCGGCAAAGGTTTCTTTCGAACAAGGCGCGTGCCTCGGCATTCCCGGCATCACCGCCCATCGCGCTGTCCATATAGCGGGGCCAGTCGACGGACGCACGGTCCTGGTGCAAGGTGGAGCGGGAGCTGTCGGATTGTGCGCGGTGGGGCTGGCCCGACACGCTGGAGCACATGTGATCGCGACGGTACGATCGGAGCGCGATGAGTGGGTAGTGAAGCAGGGGGGTGCCCACGAGATCGTCCGCACCGATGGGATCTCCGCCGACGAGGTGGTTGAACGCCTACGCTCTCTTGCGCCCCAGGGCATGGATCACATCGTGGAGGTTGCCTTCCACGCCAACATCACAACCGATGAGAAGGTCCTTGCCCAGGGTGGTTCCCTCGCTACCTACGCCTCGGGAGATCCGGAACCATCAATCCCCTTCTGGCCGCTTGTCTTCAAAAATATTCGCCTGTTCTTTCTGGGAAGCGACGACTTCCCGGCCCAAGCCAAAGCGACGGCGGCTGCCGAGTTGAACGAAGCACTGGACAGAGGATGGCCAGGCTTGGAAATCGCTGAGCGGTTTCCGCTGAACTCCATCGCCGAGGCTCATGAGTGGGTTGAGAGCCGTAGGCAAAGTGGGCGAGTGGTGGTCACCATCTAGCCCGGACTATCCATATTCCGGGACTAGAAGGACTAATCGATTCGGGACTCTTTGGGGGCAAGTTCTTCGGAGTGCAGACGGAACTTCACGAACTGGTGGGCCCGGGAGAACAATCCGGTGGAAACATAAAGCGTCGCCAGGACCATCAAGACTTCCTGCGAATACCAGGCCACTCCAGCCACAAGCAGCGCAATCAGCAACACATTCAAGTGCGATTTTCCACGTCCCAGGTTCAGCTGGGACAGAGAAGGATAACGGATGGCGCTGATCATGAGGAAGGAAAGCAGAAAGACGACTGCCACTAAATAGAGGGTAAACAAAGGCGAGTCGATCGGTACGACAAAAAGGTGAACGGTGGCCGCTAAAAAGCCGGCGCCACCGGGAATGGGAAGTCCGGCAAAATGTTTTAGATCCTTCAACTGGATATTGTAACGGGCCAGACGCATGGCCCCACAGATGAGATAGACAAAGGCGGAAAAACGCGCGAAATTGCCCAACTCGCCCAACCCCCAGGAATAGATGAGGATGGCGGGAGCAATCCCAAAACTGATGATATCGGCCAGAGAATCCAACTGTGAACCAAAGTCGCTGGTCACATTGGCCAGCCTGGCCACTCGTCCGTCCAGGCAGTCTAAAACGACGGCAATGCCGATGGCGACGGCTGCAGCTTGATAATCACCGTTTAAGGTGGCAGTAATGGCAAAGAATCCCGCGAAGATGTTGCCGACGGTGAAGGCCGTGGGCAGGAGATAAATACTGCGGCGAAGTTTTCGGGGCCGCCTCACCGCCTGCCTGGCTCTCCCCAGAACATTTCCTTCTCTTCCGATCACGAGTCTTCCTTCCAGTAGGCGATGACGCTCGATCCGCCGTAAACTCGATCGCCCTTGCCGACAACAACCTTACATTCGGGAGGTAACCTAATATCCACTCGACTGCCGAATCGGATCAGTCCTATTCTATCACCTTTCTGGACCTGTGAGCCTTCGCTGGCCCAGACTCGGATGCGTCGGGCGATCATCCCCGCAACCAGGGTAAACGTCAGTTTCCGCTCGCCGGCAATGGTGATCGTCAACTGCTCATTCTCCACTGAAGCACGTTCGTCGTAGGCCACCCTGAACTTTCCGGGCCGATGATCCCGCTGGACCAGGGTTCCCCCGATGGGCGCACGGTTGATGTGGACATCAAAGAGGGAGAGAAAAATACTCAGGATCCATCCTTCACCTTCCCGATCCAGGCGAATGACCTTTCCATCGGCTGGACTCACGATCGCCCTGGAGTCCTCAGGAATCGCCCTTTCCGGATCTCTAAAAAAATAAGCAACAAACCCGGACAGGAAAAGAAGGACTATAGCCAACCCCAGGTACCCCGCCCAGAAACAGAAGAGCAGCAGAGCAAGGAGAGGAATGAGAAAGAGGTATGCGTCCCTGGCCATGGTGGGGGGGTAAAAAAGAAAAAAGCCCGCTGCAAGGCAAGTTGAAGCCTTGCCAGCGGACTACAAATCAACTCCAATCAACGGTCTCTAGCCCTGAGCGTGCTCAGTTTGATAATTGTGGATTCGCACCTGCATCTGATCCTTCAGGGCCAACTTCTTCTTCTTGATAATGGTTTCTTCGAATTTGTCGTGTTCGTTGAGGAATGATCTGTTCTTCAATGCCTCCAGTTCAGATTCATAACTCTGGTGCCGCTGCACCAGTTGACGAAATTCCTGGTCGTTTTGGATCAGATACTCCTTGACATCCACGTCATTCATAGACACTGACCTCCTCTGCAAATGAATTTTTAACTGGCTGGACCGGTTGGCTGAAGCGCATCCTTAGTACGGTAAGTCTAATCTATCAGGTCCCAGCGATCAAGTGATTATTGGCCGCCGTGATTAGCTCTCCACCGAGAAGCGACTGCGGCGGATATGCCGTTCCAAACCCAGGTCAATCAGCTTGTCCAAAAGCTCCGGAGAGCCCACTCCGGAGGCCTCCCACAGCTTGGGGTACATGCTGATTTCGGTGAACCCCGGAATGGTATTGGCCTCGCTCACCCAGAACTGGCCCGTCTCCTTATCCATGAGAAAATCGACGCGAGCCATACCCTCCAACTGCAGGGCCCTGAAAGCTTTCAGGGCCAACTCCTGCACCTGTTGCACCTGCCTCTCAGACAATGGAGCCGGAATCAAAATCTGGCTGTCTTGGTCGCGATATTTGGCCTGGTAGCTGTAAAACTCCCTGGAGGGAATGATCTCTCCCACCAGGGAGACTTCCGGCTGCCTGTTTCCCAAAACAGCGGTCTCGATCTCCCGAGCCTCGATACCCTGTTCAACCAGAATGCGGTCGTCATAGCGAAAGGCCACTTCAATGTGCTCGGTCAACTCATCCCGATTTCGACTCTTGTTGATTCCAACCGAAGACCCCATATTGTCCGGTTTCACAAAGACCGGGTAATGCAGCTCTTCCTCCATGCGCTTCAGGGACTCTTCGGCGTCTTCCTGCCACTCCGTTTGGACCAGGGACAGGGAGGGAAGGACGGGCAAACCGGCACCCCGCAAGACCTCTTTGCTGCGGATTTTGCTCATGGCTACTGCTGAAGCCAAGACACCGGCACCGACATAGGGAATATTCAGAACCTCAAGCGTTCCCTGTACCGTCCCATCCTCCCCGAAAGGACCGTGCAATACCGGGAAAACAATGTCGGGAACCGGATTCAGTTCCAACAAGACACTCACCCAATGCTTGCCGGAGGGAAAGTTCAACGGCCCACTCGAGTTCAACCCCAGTTTCTCGGAGGCGGCTTCCGGCGAATAAAGCGACCCATCCTTTTCAATGGCCAGGACTGACACCTGATACTTTTCCTGGTTCAGGTGCCTCAGGACAAATTGAGCGGAGATTAGAGACACTTCATGTTCTGCCGATCTTCCACCGCACAGGACCACCACATGCTTCATGCTTAGTGTCTCCTTCCATAAATACGATGATGTTTGTGGCGAGCGCGACGGCGTCGAGTTCGCGAAGCGACGGCGACGCGATGCCAGTGTTCATCGTGGAGAAAGAGCGACAAAGAAATCGATGCCGTCCCGCTGCCACCCTTCGGGCTGATGGGGGTTGCGGGCGATCTCTGCGTCCCTCGTCGTCGACGATGTCCCTGCATCGCCTCCTCCTTGATCCTTGATCTCGCCTTACAAGCCCCATCAGCAAACGTCATCGTATTTATGGACGGAGACACTTACAAAATCCTCTTTCCCAAGGCCGAACAGATCAACTCAACTCCCAACAACCCGGTGGCATTCTCACTGTCCAGAACGGGATTGAGCTCCACACAGTCGAGAGCCACTAATTGGGAGCTGTCCGCCACAATCTCCAGAGCCAGGTGGCTTTCCCGGTAAGTGATTCCACCACGCACCGGAGTTCCCACTCCCGGGGCCACCTGGGGATCCACCACGTCCAGATCCAGGCTGCAATGAAATCCTCCAGTGCCGTCGGTGGCCCTTTCGACAGCCTCTTCCATAGCGGCTTTCATGCCTCGCATGTCCAATTCCTTCATGGTGATCACTCTCAAGCCAGTCTCCTTGATGTTGGACTTTTCCCGAGAATCGATGCTGCGCGTACCAATAACCGTGGCATTGGCAGCTCGCACTTTGGGTGAAAAGCCCTCAATCTCACTCAATTCCCAGGGCTCCAGCCCTAAAACAGCGGCTAAGGGCATTCCATGGACGTTCCCGGAGGGGCTGCTCTGAGGCGTATTCATATCGGTGTGGGCGTCAATCCAAATCAATCCTATCTTCTCATTTTGTCTCCGATAAAAAGAAGAAGTTCCGGCGATACTCCCGGCGGCCAGGGAGTGATCGCCCCCCAGGATCAGAGGGAATTTCTTTTCCTCCAGAGTTTCCATGACCCGAGCAGCCACCCTCTTGCAGACCTGAGCAATCTCGGGGAGAAACATTTGTCTCTTCTCACCACGAACGGCCTCTTCCGCGATCTTGACCTCAACATTCCCCCCATCTTCTACGGGGATGTTCACGGCCTCCAGTTTCTGTTGTAAGCCTCCGATTCGCAGGGCGGAGGGTCCCATATCCACTCCACGGCGGCCGGCCCCCAGATCCATGGGGACACCGATCATGCGAACGATTTTCCCACCTCCGCCCTCAGTCTGGGAAGGACTTTCGGTGCCGGAATCAGGTGAAGCTTTATTTTTCAAACGGGCTGGTGTGTCAGCTTGTTCCGAACCAATTTGCCAAGCGACAGAAGGTGATTAGGAAGCGGATTCGTTTAAATGCTTGGCCAGTCTAGACTTATACCGAGCGGCAGTGTTGGAGTGAATGACACCGTGTTGTGCAGTCCGATCAATGACTGAATACACTTCCTTTAACACATCTCGAGCATCATCAACCTTCTTGTCGCTCAAGAGTTGCCGAAATCTCTTAATCTCTGTCCTCATTTCACTGCGTCTGCGGCGATTGTTGCCCCTTCTTCTCTCATTTTGCCGCATTCGCTTTTCAGCTGACTTCACATTAGGCATAGGCTGTCCTCGGTCGGGCCATTATAGGGACTTGCCCCCACAGGTGTCAATGATCACCCGCTCCAAATGGAGCTTGGGATCGGTACTGGTGGTTTTGCACAGCCGGTCCGTTTCACGCAAGCGAATCAGTATGTCGGTCAGGATTTCAGAAGAATATTTTCGGATTTCTGTTTCACTGTCCTTATAGCTCCAGATTTTCAATTCCGTTAGGACGGAGCGGAAGGGCCGGCCCCGTTCCAGCATCTCCCGGGCCACCAGGACTCGACGAAAATTCCAATAGAGCATCGAGGTGATCTGTGGAGCGGTCATCCCGGAGTCAGTGAGTCGATCCAAAACGCGCAGCGCTCTGTCCGCGGCCCCGCAGGCAATGGCTCCGATCAGTGCGAACACATCGTATTCGCGGGCTTGACGAGTGATCCGAAGCACCGAATCGAGGGTGATTTTTCGACTCTCCAACTCCCACAAAAACTGCTTTTCGAGCTCTGCCTCCAGTTGCTGATAATTCTCTCCGATCAACTCCACCAGAGCCTTCCCTGCCCGGGCATCCAGGTCATACCCTTCTCTCTTGGCCCTGCTCATGACCCAACGAAAGGGATCCGTTCTTGCGGGCAGTTCTATGGTGGGAAGATGGGACCAGGTCCGTGACTTCCTCTTGGCTTCCAAAACCAGGCTGGTGCCGAGGGACGGATTCTCTAAGTACTCCTTTAACTTCCCAGCCGCCAGATCCGCATTCCTGACATAAATCCAGCGACGGGATGCCATCCAGGGTAAAGTCCTTGCCGTGTTGAGGAGTTCCGATACGGAACTCTTGTCCAGATCAAAGACCGACCAGTTGAAGGCACGGACCTCCTCTGCCACCTGGTTCAGACAACACTCGTACACTCTCTTCTTGAGGTAGTCCTGATCGGTGATCAGGAGGTAAACGGGCTGAGGGGTCTGGATGGTCTTCTGGAACTCGGAAAAATCCATGTTCTGTCTGTTAGCCCGGATGATGCAGAGAGCCTCCGGAATGTGGGAGGCACCTCAGGTGCCGAACAGCTCGACCCCTAAAACAGCTCCTACCGTGAAACACAAGATAACTCTCGCCTATTCTTTTCCCATTCTTTGCGGATTCGGCACCTGAGGTGCCTCCCACATTC
>JACZQQ010000017.1:8131-20945 GCA_022545645.1 Acidobacteriota bacterium
GTGGCTTCGGTTTTGCCATCCTAACTGTTCGGGCGAGCCACCGGCTCGCCCCTACCCCGCTTCGTGACAAGAACCTATTTCATAATCCGGGCTGCTAAAACCCCTCCAGAATCGTAGTCACCACACTGGAGGCGAAATCATCGGCGATACGCTCCAAAGCCGGATTGAGCTCCGAGAAGAAGTTCCGGACATCGACATTGATGACATACTGTTCTCGAAAGATAAAATTGTTATTCTCAAAAAGTAGCTTCGAGGTCTCCCGCTCTCGCAATTCGACACGCCCGATGACGGTGACCAGAAAAGTAGACCCGAAAGTCTGTTCTCCGAAAATAACGGGATTGGCACTTACTTGGGAAATCACACCTTGAAAAACCGCATCCGCTTGAGAAGGATCGCTCACCACAGTGTAGGAGGACTTCTCGATGAAGGCTCGCACCAGGGATCGAGTCAGAATCTGCTCCACTTCAAAAGTTGCGGTCTTATTCTCGAGAGGCAAAACGGCAAGGGTCCCGATGTCAGGAGCCATTCGGTTATTGCTCGCCACCTTGTAGCCACAGGCCAGCTGAGTAATCAGTAACATGGCCACTACAAATCGTGCGGTCGTGCTGTTGTGCTGTCGTGCTGTCGTGCTGTCGTGCATTGCTGCTAGCGGCTTTCTTTCCTGAAACTTGGAACCTGGAACCTGGAACGCGCGCGAAGCGCGCTCATACAACTATATTGACCAGCTTTTGAGGTACCACGATCACCTTTCGAATGGGTTTCCCTTCGATAAAGGCCTTGGTCTTTTCGTCTTCCAGGGCCAGGGTCTCCATTTCCTCTTTGGAAATTCCCGGCAGGGCGGAAAACCTGGAGCGAACCTTCCCGTTCACCTGGATGACGATCTTAATTCCCTCTTCCCGAGCCAACTCCGGGTCAAACTGAGGCCAGGGAGCAAAGGTCAAACGCTCCTTCTGTCCCAGGCTTTCCCACATCTCCTCGGCAAAATGGGGTGCAAAGGGAGACAACAAAAGAGCCATCGTCTTCAACACTTCCTCCAGAAGTGCCGGCTGGGGATGATCCTCCTGATCCACGTACTCATAAACCGAATTCAACAACTCCATGATGGCGGCAATGGCCGTGTTCTGACGAAACCGCTCCAGGTCATGGGTGAGCTTCCCGATCGTCTGGTGCAGCTTGCGCCGCAGGGCTCTTCCCCGTTCCGACAACTCCTCCTGGGAGATGGAGTCGGCACTGCCATCCTGGCTCATCTCCTCACGCAGTCGATAGAGCATCCTCCAAATCCGATTCAAAAAACGGGAACAGCCTTCCAGGCCTTGCTCGCTCCACTCCAGCTCGCGGTCGGCGGGAGCGGCAAACTGAACAAACAGACGCAGGGCGTCGGCTCCATGTCCTTCCACCACGGTGTCGGGCGAGACCACATTCCCACGCGACTTGCTCATTTTCATGCCCCCCTTGAGCACCATTCCCTGGGTAAAGAGCCCCTGAACCGGTTCATCGAAACGAACCAAACCGAGATCCCGCATCACCTTGGTGAAGAACCGCATGTAGATCAGATGTAAGATCGCATGCTCCACACCTCCAATATAAATATCGACGGGTAACCAGTATCGGACCGCTTCGTCTCGAACCGGCGAAGAGTCGATGAGATTGTCGGTGTAGCGGTAGAAATACCAGGAGCTGTCCACAAAGGTATCCATGGTGTCAGTCTCACGGCGGGCCTTTCCCTGACATTGAGGACAGCGGGTGTTCAAGAATTCAGGGATGGTGGCAAGTGGCGACTGTCCCAGTTGGATACTCTCGACTTGGGGCAGCATCACCGGCAGATCCTCTTCCGAAACCGGAACCACACCGCACTTCTGGCAATAGACCATGGGGATCGGCGTGCCCCAATAGCGCTGCCGGCTGATACTCCAATCCCTCAGCCGGTAACTCACGCTTGCTTCTCCGAAGCCTTCCCTCTGGGCGTGTTGCGCCATCTTTTTTTGAGCCTCCTGGGAAGAAAGTCCGGAAAAAGGCCCGCTGTTGACCAGCACACCATATTCGACGAAGGCGTGATCCAGATCAGAGTTGAGGGAGTGGTCTTCCGACTGAATGACAAGACGGATATCGAGATCGTACTTTTCGGCAAAGGCAAAATCGCGCTGGTCATGAGCCGGAACAGCCATAATGGCTCCCGTTCCATACTCCATCAGAACAAAGTTGGCGATCCAGAGAGGGATTCGTTCCTGGGTAAAGGGATTGATGGCGTAGCGTCCGGTGAATACTCCTTTTTTCTCTGTTTCTTCAGCAGTACGCACGTCCCTGCCCTGCCGGCGGATCTCTTCCACAAACCGCGACAACTCCTCGCCGTGTTCAGGATCATCCATCCAACCTTTGACCCATTCGTGCTCAGGTGCCAGAACCACAAAGGTGGCACCATAGATGGTGTCCAGACGGGTGGTAAAGATGTCGAGCCCCAGGCCGGGATCATCCGCCAGCGGAAAGGTCACTCGAGCCCCCACAGACTTGCCAATCCAGTTGCGCTGCATGCTTTTGACCTTCTCGGGCCAACCCTCCAACTGATCCAAGTCCTGGAGCAGTTGCTCGTTGTACTGGGTAATCCGAAAGCACCACTGATCGAGCTCCTTCTCCACAACGACGCTCTTGTCCCTCCAGCAGAGGCCGTTTTCCACCTGCTCGTTGGCGAGGACCGTCTGACACTGCTCGCACCAATTCACAGTCCCTTTCCGCCGGTAGGCCAAACCCTGTTTGAACATCTGGAGGAAAAACCACTGATTCCATCGATAATATTCGGGCAGGCAGGTCGTGATCTCCCGATTCCAGTCGTAGCTCCACCCCATCCGCAAGCATTGCTTTTTCATGATCTCAATGTTGTCCAGAGTCCAGCGCTCGGGTGGAATATTGTGTTGGATGGCAGCGTTTTCGGCGGGCAATCCGAAGGCATCCCATCCGATGGGATGCAACACGTTGAACCCCTGCATTCGCTTGAAGCGGGCGATGGAATCTCCCAGCGTATAGTTGCGAACGTGGCCTATATGAAGGGCTCCCGAAGGATAAAGGAACATTTCCAAAACATAGTACTTGGGACGGTCGGACTCCTCCTGAACCTCGAACTCCCGGGCCTGTGCCCAGCGTTCCTGCCACTTCCTCTCAATTGCAGCATAATCGTAGGTTTCGTTCATGGTAAACAACTGACAGCTGACAACTGACAGCTGACAGCAACCCAAAGACCTCATTGGTGTCAGTCGAAAGTTAGGGGTTCAAGGCTCCAGAATAACCGATCACACGGTTCCTGAGTGGATTTTCACGGAAATATTCACTGACTCTGACATCTGATTACTGGCCTCTAACTTCTTCCTTATGTCAGTTGTCAGCTGTCAGTTGTCAGCCCTTTTTGGACAATACAATCCCCTTTTGGGCCTGGTATTTCCCTTTCCGATCTCCATAGGAGGTCTGACAAACTTCACTGGCCTCCAGAAAAATAAGCTGCGCAATTCCCTCTCCGGAATAAATCTTAACAGGAGCTGGCCCGGTGTTGGCGATCGATAAAGTGGCATGCCCTTCCCATTCCGGCTCGAAGGGGGTCACATTCACCAGGATCCCACACCTCGCATAGCTGGACTTTCCGGTACAGAGGGTCAAAATGTCTCGAGGAATTCTAAAGTATTCGACTGACTGAGCAAGCACAAACGAACCGGGGGGAACAATGCAATGATCCCCTTCAAAATCATCAAAGAACTCAGCACTGACCTCCTTGGGATCCAGTAGGGTGGATGAATTTTTCGAGCAAATCTTGTAAGTTCGATCTACTCGAAAGTCATACCCATAAGAGGAGATTCCGTAGGAGATTGCTCCCTTTTGAGCCAGGGATTCCTGAAAGGGTTCGATCATGCGCTGCTCCCTGGCCATACGAGCAATCCAATGATCGGGCTTGATACCCATGGCGTGTCTCCCGCCTCCAATAAAATGGGCAGTCTAACCGAGTGCAGGCCCAAAGTCCAAAGTTGGTTGACAGGGCTACGGATGGCAAGTATAGTCAAATTAATCATTTAAAGGGGAATGAAGAAGCTGTGATCAAACAGGATATTGTCGGTCGCGTCGCAAGCAGAATTGGCATCACCAAAGTCAAAGCTGAAGTCGCTGTGGACTCTTTTTTCACTGCTCTCAAACAGGCCATGAAGAGAGGCGAGCGCATTGAGCTTAGAGGCTTCGGCGTCTTTCTTGTGAAGCCTCGTAAGAGTGGTATCGGCAGAAACCCAAGGACAGGGGCCGAAGTCCCAATTCCTCCTGGAAAGACCGTCCGGTTTAAACCAGGTAAGGAAATTCGATTCAGCCAATAGCCGATTTTGAGCTGGGATTCCTCTCCCCCATTTGAGACACCTGCGCAGCCCCCTGAACTCACAGTCCAACCTTCTCCCCAGGTCAAGAAAAGGAAGATTGCTCTTCACATCATATTGTTGCTGAGTACGGTCGTCACGACCACAGGGGCGGGCTTCTTCTGGCACGTCAGCTTCGTCAGCCAAAGCCCAGGCGAAGCCATGAGGCGGCTTTCCGGCATCTTGAACCATCCCCTGGATCTTCTCAACGGACTTCCCTTCGCTTTTACCATTCTGGTGATCCTGCTGGCTCATGAAATGGGGCACTATCTAACCTGTCGCTATTACGGGATTGACGCCACCCTTCCTTACTTGATCCCTGCCCCTCCTCCGTTCAATCCCTTCGGTACCTTTGGTGCAGTGATTAAGATTCGATCCCGCTTCCCAGACCGACGCCAGCTTTTCGACGTGGGAATCGCCGGCCCTCTGGCCGGTTTTATCTTTATCATCCCATCCCTCATTGTCGGACTACAGCTGTCGACACCCTTCTCCCCGGCGGATCCTTCCCAAGGTACGTTGGAATTTGGTGAGCCCTTAATCTTTCGTCTGGCTGCGATGGCTTTCTTTCCGGGTGAAGCAGGCGCCCCCATCAGCTTGCATCCCATCGGATGGGCCGCCTGGTTCGGTATGCTGGCCACCAGCATTAACCTTCTACCCATAGGACAGTTGGACGGAGGCCACATCGTGTACGGACTTTTCGGGGCGCGGATTCACCGAATCATCTCCTTTGTGGCCTTCGGCGCGCTGGTCGGAATCAGCTTCTATTCCTGGCCCATGTTAGGATATTTACTCTTCGCCCTGATTCTCATTTTTATAGGATTCCGTCATCCCAGGCCTGCCACAGAGTTTCCCCGCTTAGGTCGAGGGAGGTTGCTGATTGCCTTGATCGGTCTGATCATCTTCGTTTTGACTTTCATGCCCGTCCCGGTCCGTCTCATTCAACACCTGGCTCAGCTATGACCGTCACGAAGTACTCCGATCAAGAAAAAGAGGAGATCATCCGAGATTACTTCGGCCCACCGGGTACCGAGGAAAATCCACGCTGTCCGACCTGTGGAGAAGTTCTTCGACTGGACGGTCTGCATGACTCCGGCAGCGGCCAATTCCGACTTGAGGTGAGCTGCCCCGACTGTAAGGCCAGCTTCAGCTGGCAACAGAACTACCTGCAACAGCCTTGGAAGGACCTCCACCTGCAGTATTTTGTGGAGCGTTACACGACCCATGAGCCCATCCGGTGTCCCCTGGACGACTGTTACATCATCTATACAGAATTTACCGATCGGATCGTTGAGTTCAGGTGCCCCTACTGCAACCACCGAGGCAAGGCTCAGATAGAAAATAGAAAATAGAATTCGTTTTGAGTTTGGAATCACGAACAAATCCCAAATCCTAAATTCCAAATCCCAAACAAATCACAAATCCCAAGCTCCAAATCACAAACAAACTCAGTATAAAACAGTCCGTGAAACTACACTCTCAGAGGTTTTGAACTTGGAATTTTGAATTTGTTTGGAATTTGGGATTTGGAATTTTGAATTTCCATAGACCGCTGACCGCGGTCAGCGGTCTATGGTGTCGTTTTGTCGAAAATAGCGAAGTACTCCCGAGTCCCCTCATCCTGGGGAACTGGAGTGATATAGGTCACCGCCACCAGGACGACCACACCCACCACGATCGCCGGTAAGCCCGACAGGAAACCGAACCTCCAACTGGCGGGGAGAAGACCCATCTCGAAACTCCACAGGCAGACCTGTGAGGCCACGATCGACCAGAGGGCGGCCTGAGAGGTGCAGCGCTTCCAATAGAGTGCGGCCAGGACAGGCGCCAACATGCAGGCAAAGCCACTCAAGGCAAATTCGATGATCTTGATAATCCCTATCGGATTGAGGAAACCCAACACCAAAGCAAGGAGGGTCAAGACCAGGACCAGGACTCGGCTGATACGCACCATGGTTGCATCAGAGGCATCTTTGAGGCGAGAGCGGGAGAGGAAATCCCGTGCGATCATGGTGGTAACACTCAGCAACTGCGAGTCCATGGTCGACATCATGGCGGCAAACGCTGCCGCACCCAGGAGCCCCATCATCCAGATGGGAGTGAATTGGATGAGAAGCATCGGTAATATGGCATCCGATTCGGCACCCTCCAGGCCGGGAATAGCGGTTCGCCCCCACATCCCCACCGTAGCCATCAAGAACATCATCAGAAAAGCAGGTACAGGATAAATACACATCGTCTGCTTCAGGGTCTTGGGATCTTTTCCCGTGAGCAGTCTCATGAACAACTGGGGAAAAACGATGGGGGACAGAGCGACGATGACCCCATAGCTGAAGAACTGCTGCCAGGGCATGCGGCTCCGGGATAGGAGTTCCGGATAATCCTCCATAACACGCCGGGTGGCCTCAGCGGGTCCCCCCAGCGCCGCAGCAATGACAACAAAGATGGCCACAGCCCCAACGATAAAAATGCCCGTCTGAAAGGTGTTGACCCAGGCCGCACCGCGCATTCCACCCAACAAAAGATAGACCAGTACGGCCGATGCTACAATCACCATGCCCACATTGAGGGTCACAAACCCTTCGGTCAATGCCTCCAGCGTGCGGCCGGCTCCCAGAAGACCCGTCATCAGATAAGGCACCGTGTAGAAGATCAACATCAGGCTGATCACCACGGCCAGAGTCGGGGACTTCCACCGTCCACCCACCACCTCAGCCACCGTCATATAGCCAAATTTTTGACCCAGGACCCAGGAGCGGCTCCCCACCGTATAGAAGAGTAAGGGTGTAGCCCAGGCCCAGCTGGAGGCAAAGTAAGGCCACATCACCCAGCCCACATGATAAGCGCCCCCAGGGACACCGGCCAGTGTCACCGCTGAAATATTGGCACCGAAGACCGCGGAGAAAAGGATTATGGTCCTGAAGTCGCGGCTGCCCATATGGAAATCTTCCATGGTGCCTCGACTGAAGCGAGAACTATAGATTCCGATGCCCACAATGATCAGCATGTAGAGAGCTAAACTGCCTAGAACCGCAATCACCTGTGTGCTCATTGCTTTCCCCTACTGTTCGTCCACCCAAATGTATTTAACGGTATAGAGTACCAAGGCGAAACCGGCCACCCAGATGCCAAACTGATACAGCATGGGCACACTGATCCAGCCGAACAGGATCAGCGGCATTTCCTCCCCCCACCACCAGAAATCCACCCGGATGATCATCAGGATGACCGCCAGCAAATACACCAGCCGCTCCCTGTTCCGGCGTTTCCGCAAATCAATGCTCATGATTTCTACTCCCCCTTGCTGTACCCGTTCGATTCAATCACCACAAAATACACCACGACGGGGACAGATCGCCAGTCCAGATTTCGGATTATGGAGATCCGTGCGATCCACCCTGCTAGGGCACAGCCTTGCTACTCGTTGCTTTAAGGTAGATAAAATACCCTTAGGAGCCTGTCCAAGTAATAGGTAGGGTCGAGTTACAGGCGTTGGCCGCCACATGAAGAACCAGCGGATCGGGGACCTATCGAGTCATACCGGCAAGAAAAAGAATCAGTAAAGTCACGGTAATCACGATGAGAAGATACATCAACTGTCGAAACCTGGCCTTCTCCTCGAATTGGGCATGACCTTCTTCCCGGTCCTCATCTCCCAGCTTCAATTTGAGCTCTTCGGGGTCCATCGTTCCTTCCGGCACTCCCAGCTCACCCGAAATGGGCTGCAAATCAATGAATCGAGGAAGAAACCAGAAGAAAATCGCCACTCCAATGAGAAAAAGAACAATCCAGAGATTGCTTTCGGAAAAAGAAAGGATCACCAAAAGGGCCAGGGTGACAACAACCAGGAGGAGGAATCGAAAGTAGACCCAGGGCACGGTTGGCCTAAAAATAGCCCCGCAACGCGGGCAACTGAGTCGCCCTGGGGTGAGCAGAGGATCCGTCCACAGACGAGTTTTACAAACCGGACAGCGCTGGGACATCAGTTGCGATGATAATAGTACTCCTCCACTGCAGGCAGATCCATGACCGAGGCTGCGACCACGGAAGCAACCCTCTTACGTAGAGCAATCACGCTTCCCCCTCCATCCGAATGCACCCGGTTGGTGAAAAGGATGACAAAAACCTCGCTGAAAGGGTCAATCCATAGCGAGGTTCCCGTATACCCGGTGTGACCAAAGGAACCCACCGGGAAGAGATCACCCCGAGGCCCACTGAAAGGGGTTCGGATATCGAATCCGAGGCCACGCCAGTCTGTGGCTCCAGCAGGTGACTGGGGTATGGTCATTTGCAGCACCGAGAGGGGTGAAAGAATTCGCACCCCGTTATAGCGGCCGCCATCGAGAATCATCTGAGCATAGATCGCCGTATCCTCTACGGTGGAAAACACTCCGGCATGTCCCGCAACTCCCCCCATTCGAGCCGTGGTTTGGTCGTGGACAACCCCTCGCAGCATTCGACCGTCTCGGTAATCAGTGGGCGCAATCTGATCGTGAATCTGCGGCGGTGGGAGAAAGCGGGTTTTCGTCATTTCCAGGGGCAAAAAAATCCGCTGGGCCGCAAACTCATTCAGATACTGACCGCTGACTTCCCGGACGATCTCGGCCAGAACAATGTAGTTGATATCGCTGTAGATGAATCGCTCCCCAGGCGGGGCGATCGGCTTTTCCTGAAAGGCCAGCTCTATCGCCGTCTCATAACCTTCCCAGGGTTGGTCCAGGTCCAGATCAGGGCGCAGACCTGAATAGTGAGTCAGCAACTGTACGACGGTAATGGAACCTTTGCCATGCTGTGCAAAGCTGGGTAGATATTTAGAAACGGGATCGGTTAGAGAGACCTTGCCTTCCTCTACCAAGATCATAATCGAGGGGGTCGTGGCAATCACCTTAGTCAAAGATGCCACGTCAAAGAGGGTATCCAGGGTCATCGCCTCCTGGCGAGGAACCAGGGCTCTGTGACCCAGGGCCTTTCGATACACGATCCTGCCTTGACGTGCCACCAGCACCACAGCCCCGGGGGTCTCTTCCTGTGCAATGGAGGCCTCAATCACTTCATCCAATCGAGCCAGACGCTCACTGGACATCCCCACATCCTCAGGCTTGCCTGAGGATAGGACCTGGGCCTGGATGGGGTTGAGCAACAGGAGGAAAATCAGTCCTCTCAAAAACATCCCTTCAATTGTATGCCAAAGGAGATTTCTTCGGGAAGAAATGTGCGCTAAACTGGCGCGTTGGGCCAGACACCATGGATTCTCAAGAGCAAAGCCTCATTCAGTCCTTTATGCGTCGAAGTCGGGAGCTCATCGACTTAAAGAGCGTCCTTGAGATCCTCACCTGGGACCAGGAAACCATGATGCCTTCGCGGGCCGGTCCCTTTCGAGCACGACAGTTCTCTGCCCTAAGTGCTCTGTATCACCAAAAGCTCACCTCTCCCGACCTGGGTGAAACCCTGGAACGCCTGAGTACGGAAGAGTTAGGGTTGTGGCCGCAAGCCGCCGTCAGAGAAATGCGGAGAGAGCACGAGAAGGCTGTCAAGCTTCCCGAGGAACTGGTTCGAGAACTGGCGGAAACCACTTCCCTGGCTTACGGTGCCTGGGTAGAAGCCCGTCAAAAATCCGACTTTGCCTCTTTTTCTCCCTGGCTGGAAAAGGTTCTGAAGCTCAAACAAGAGGAGGCCCGTTGTCTGCAGTTCTCCGACTCTCTCTACGAGGCCTTGCTGGATCATTATGAGCCGGGGATGACGGTCGGCAGGCTGGATGAACTCTTTGCCGTGATCAGGCCCAAGCTCACCTCGCTGCTTCAGCAGATTCTGTCCGCGAGCAAGCAGCCCGATCGGGATCTCCTCAAGGGCAAGTTCCCTGCTGCACAACAGGAAGCCTTTGGACGCGACGTGCTCACTGCGATGGGCTTTCAATGGGATGCCGGAAGATTGGATCGATCGCCCCACCCTTTCTGTTCAGGACTCTCTCCGTTGGATGTGAGAATCACCACTCGCTACTCGGAGGAAGACTTCTGCTCCTCGCTTTTCGGCATGATCCATGAAGGGGGACATGCACTCTACGAACAAGGGCTGGACCCGGAACATTACGGTTCCCTTGCCTGCGATGGAATCTCCCTGGGAATCCACGAGTCCCAATCGCGTCTATGGGAAAACCAGATAGCACGAAGCCGGGCTTTCTGGGACCATTGGTTTCCTCGCCTCCTGCAGACTTTTCCAGGCCAACTGGATCATGTCTCCCTTGAGGACTTTGTCCATGCCATCAATCGGGTAGAGGCATCCCTGATCCGCGTTGAGGCGGATGAGGTTTCCTACGGTCTGCATGTCATCCTGCGCTACGAATTAGAAAAACAAATGGTCGAAGGGGATCTGAAAGTCCAGGACTTGGAGGAAGCCTGGAATACCAGCATGAAAGAGTATCTTGAGGTCGTACCGTCGAACTCGGCTGAGGGTGTCCTTCAGGACGTCCACTGGTCTATGGGCGGATTCGGATACTTCCCCACCTATCTGCTGGGGAATCTCTATGGGGCTCAAATATTTCATCAAGTCGGGGAAGAGCTTCCGGACCTGGAGGAAAGCATCGCTGCGGGAAACCTCATTCCCTTGCGCGAATGGTTGGGTCAACAAATTCATGGTAAGGGAAAAACGGTCGGCGCTGAGGAACTAATTGAGCAAATCAGCGGTAAACCCCTAAATTCAGACTATTTTCTGGATTATCTGAAAAACAAGTTTACTCCGCTTTATGGACTTAGCTAATCAGGGAAAGGCTTTCTTCATCCTTGTTGCCGTTCTCTTTCTCTCTCTTACTCTGTCTTGCTCTCCTTCTCTCTCTCCCTCACTTCAGCCCGTTGGCCCGGTTCGAGTGGGGACCGATCGTCTCTTTGAAGAACCTTATTGGAATTGGATCCAGGGAAAGCGCGTCGGATTGATCACCAATCCTACCGGCGTTGATTCCAGACTCGAAGCCACCATGGATCTGTTGGCTCAACATCCGGACGTCCAGCTGGTCGCGCTGTTCGCTCCCGAACATGGGCTGCTGGCACAGGCACAGGCAGAGGAAGCCATAGCCACCTACGGGAATGTGTACAGCCTCTACGGGGAAACCCAGGCCCCCACCGCTGAGATGTTACAGGACGTTGAGGTTCTCCTGTACGACATCCAGGATGTGGGAGTCCGCTTCTATACCTACATCTCCACCATGTTCCTGAGCATGAAGGCGGCTACCGAACAGGGCATTCCCTTTATCGTGCTGGATCGTCCCAACCCCATTGACGGCTCCCGCGTTGAGGGTCCGGTATTGCAGCCCGGTTATGAGTCCTTTGTGGGCATCTATGCGCTCCCCATTCGCTACGGGATGACGGCTGGAGAGCTGGCCCGGATGCTCAATCAAGAAACCGATCTGGGATGCGATCTCAAAGTGGTGCCTCTTGAAGGCTGGCAACGCCAACAATGGTACGATCAGACGGGCCTGAAGTGGATCTCCCCCTCACCCAACATGTCCACCGTGAACACGGCAACCGTCTATCCCGGCCTTTGTTTGATCGAAGGAACCAATCTCTCGGAAGGACGCGGGACCACCCGACCCTTTGAGTACATTGGAGCTCCCTGGCTAAAGAGCCGAGAGTTGGTGGACAGATTAAATCGGCTCCAGCTTCCCGGTGTGCGCTTTCGCCAACAGGCTTTTACGCCGACATTTTCCAAATATCAGGATGAACCGTCTCAGGGTATTCAGATTCATGTCCTGGACCGTCACTCATTGGATCCCCTTCGCATCCTGCTCCACCTCCTGGCGGAGGTGCGGAAACTCCACCCCGAACAACTCGAGTTCAACAGCGCCTTCTTCGACCGTCTGATGGGAAACAGTTCCGTTCGTGAAGCATTGATCCAGGGAAAGCCGGTTGAGGAAATCGTGGATCAGTGGCAACCGGCCCTCCAGGAGTTCAAACAGACTCGAGAGAAGTATCTGCTCTATCCGTGACTTCGTCACGGCGTGCTGTGGTGCTGTGGTGCTGTCGTGGAGTATATAGGGAATTCATGCGTGATCCGGGCTGGCTCGTCACGGCGTGCGGTCGTGCTTTGGGGTGTCAGTTGTCAGCGGTCTTTTCACTCCTCCAACCCGGAGCGATATTTCGCCAACAGATCGTTGAACTCCCGGCTGTAGCGCAGACTGTCCAGATCGGAGCTTATCTTAAGCAGCTCATCAAGAACGAGGCGGACGTATCTCTGAGGTTCCCTCTCGAAGGCCACTTCCAGATGTTTCAAGGCCTCCCTCGGTTCGTTCTGACGGGCCCACAAAAAGGCAAGCCGCAAGCGACCCCAGGCATTGTCGGAGGCGTATTCAATAGCCTTCAAATAGTGGACCCGGGCCTCATCGAAATCTTTTCTTTTATCCAGCACCAGGGCCAGATTATAGTGAGCAGCACCGTGCTGGGGATCGACTTGAA
>JACZQQ010000174.1 GCA_022545645.1 Acidobacteriota bacterium
GACGCGCGGCTCGGAACCAGCGAGGCCGATGATGCGCAACTCACCTAGGTCTCTAATTTGCCAGGCGTAAGCGACCTGCTTGCCGTCGGGCGATATCGCCTGTTCCCATTGCGCGAACTCAGAGGACTTCTCCCAAGAACCCTTATTGGTGAGGTGGCGCTTCTCCCCAGTCTTGAGGTCTTGGAGGGCGAGGTCGCCGGTGCTCCAGTCCGTATAGGTGAGGAATCGGCCATCGGGGGAAATCGCTCCCCCGTCGACGTCAGCCACCTTGTAGTCCGTTGGGGCTGCTTTGTCAGGCTCTTGAGCCTCGGCAGATGAAACAACCAAGCAAGCCAAGAACACTGACAACGCTGACAGTGCAGTAATCAATGCTTTCATCTCAGACCTCCTTTGATGAAAAGGGTTAGACTTAAAAGGAGTTGTTTTCTTGTCATCGTCATGTTCCTCAGCCGAGGCCGGCTCACTGCTCGGATAGGCCTTCGATTTCAGACAGCAAGTTCTTCATGACCCAAGTTTGGGAACCCAAGTTCCGCCCAGCAGTGAAAGCAATGCGTTGCCCATCGGGATGAATGCTCAACCCGTAAAGCAGCAGTCCTTCCATCGCTAACCCAAGGTATTGGGGCTCTCCGCCTTCCGCAGAAATCCGCCATATTTCGAGTGTTGGCTCCTGACCTTCGATTCGGCCCTTGCCATAGAGCAGGTGACCTCCGTCAGGCATCCAGGCCGGCTGAAAGAGCCTTTCTGGTGACTGTACTCTAAGGAGTTCGAGGGGTTCACCCCCCGCGGTTGTCGGTATCACCTTCAGGGCCCGCGATGTCGGCGTGGACCAGACAAAGGCCAACTGTTGACCATCGGGCGACACGGCCAAGTTGGACGCTCCAAAATATCCCGCGTTGGCCATTTCTGTTGGCTGAGCCGGGACCGTGGACTGTTCGTTCTCTCCAGCAGGACGCGGATTCCCGCGATAGAGTTCTCTTTCGCGGCCGGTTTCGAGGTCTCGCACCACTATGCTTTGTTCACCATATGGAGTGTCAGTGTCAGACCGCCGATAGAAGATCGCCTTTCCGTCGGAGGACCACACCGGCCATTCCATTTCGCCCTGGGTCACTTCCGGATTATTGGAAGGAAGCTCCAAGCTTCGAGATACAATAGGAGTCACCTCCCCGGTTTGAGCGTCGATGCGGTAGAAAGCCTGAACCCCGGGGAGCGTCGGGGGAGAGAGTCGGCCTTGGGCAAGCAAGGAGCGGCCGTCGGGCGACCAATGAAGTGGGAACGCGTGGACCCGAGGCATCGTGAGCCGGAGCCGGCGCTCCTCGCCAGTTCTGATGGAGCGAATCCCGAGGACAAGTGAATCACGCACCATTCCCCTGCCCGATGCATAGGCCAAGTACCGGCCATCAGGCGACCAGTCCGGCGAAGTGTCTCGACCTACATGGCTTACCAGCTTTTGGGGAGGCTGGAGTGTGCCGGCTGCTGGGTCAAGTGTCGCGACGTACACATCGCTCACCCAGGCGGATTGGCTGTAATAGTAGGAGCCGTCCCCAGTGAGCCCGAGCCAGTGAACCCCGATAGGCGCTATGTCAGGCTTGACCAGTTCAGGGGCTCCGCGGGGCTGCCCATCAACCACCTGTATTACCCAGGCACCGTACGTGTCCGCACGATCGCTGGCGAACAGGACCGACTTCCCATCGGGCGCCCACCCCAGCACGATGTCATTGGCCGGGTGCTCCACCAGAGGCATCCCGCCACTCCCGTCGCTCGGAAGCAGGTAAATGTCGAGCTCGGGAGATTCTTCCTCGGGCGCGAAGTCATAAACAATCCACTGCCCATCCGGCGAAAACCTCATTCTCGAAGCACTCGAGTGCGTCCTCAGCACCCGCACAGAACTATCCGCCACAGAGACCAACACGGTCTGGCTTGTCCTGTCCTTTTTTAAGAAAGTCGCCAGAATGTCCTTACCGTCCGGGGACCAGTCCTGGACCGCAATGCACGCAATTTCCTCGTTGCGATAGATGACGCGCGGCTCGGAACCATCGAGGCCGATGATGCGCAGGTCACATAGGTCTCTCTCAATGTGCCAGGCGTAAGCGACCTGCTTGCCGTCGGGCGATATCGCCTGTTCCCATTCCGCGAACTCAGAGGACTTCTCCCAAGAACCCTTATTGGTGAGGTGGCGCTTCTCCCCAGTCTTGAGGTCTTGGAGGACGAGGTCGCCGGTGCTCCAGTCCGTATAGGAGAGGAATCGGCCATCGGGGGAAATCGCTCCCCCGTCGACGTCAGCCACCTTGTAGCTCGTGGGGGCTGCTTTGTCAGGCTCTTGAGCCTCGGCTGGAGACGCCCTCAGGGCCGCCAGCCGCACCCGGGCTGTACTCGCCTGTTCCGCCTGGTCGGCGTAGTCGCGCAGCACCCGCTCGTAAGCTTCGCGTGCCTCTCCTCTTCCCAGCTTTTCATAGCAGGTGCCAATGTGCAGCAGGGCTTGTGCCGCAACCGACCGGTGGTGAGGAAAGTCTTGGATGATCTTCCGGTAAATTTGGATGGCAGCATCCAAATCCCCTTTGATGTCTTCCTGGTACAGACCCGACTGCAGAAGCTGTCCTGCGCTTTGCTGGGTGTATCCCCACAAGACTGCAACAAACAGTCCCAAAATGAGACTTAAAAGAAGTTGGCGTTTCATGATGAATCCTTGTCGAGTATAGAGAGAAAATTTCGGGATGGATGAAGTTTTCGTGGAGATTGTGTGAAGATTTGGTGAAGCTGTTCACTCTCTGAATTTGTAGCCGATGCCTCGAATGCCCAGAAGGTAGCTCGGATTGGCCGGATCGTCTTCGATCTTCTTTCTCAAGTGAGCAATATGGGTATCCACCGTGCGAGGGTAGGCGTAGACCTCCTTGCCCCAAACTTCATCCAGAATGGTGTCTCGACTGAGAGCTTGGCTTTTGTGCTTGATGAGAAACTGAAGTAAAGCAAACTCGAGACGGGTCAGATAAATCGGGGCTCCATTTTTTGCTGCCTCGTACTTTTTGAAATCAATCTCGACGTCACCGAAGCGATAGACATCGATCCCCAGCTCAGTCTGCTTGGCTCGTCTCAGGATAGCTTTCACGCGGGCCAGAAGTTCACGCGGGCTGAAGGGCTTGGTGACATAATCGTCGGCACCCAACTCCAGCCCCAGAACCTTATCAATCTCCTGGCTCTTGGCCGTCAAGATCAGGATCGGTGTCGTCACCCCCGCTTGACGCAGTTCTTTGCACACTTCAAATCCATTCATCTTGGGTAACATGATATCCAGGATAATGAGGTCATACCCTCCTTCTTTTGCCATCGAGAGCCCTTGCTGGCCATCTTCTATGCCTGTTACTTCATAGCCCTCCAGCTTCAGGTCATCCTCCAGCGCCATCAGGATGCTTTCCTCATCCTCAATGATGAGAATTCTGTCCATTTTCAGGAATCCTCCCTCAAGTGAAGCGGGAGCCTGAGCGAGAAGGTACTGCCGCGACCTGGCTCGCTTTGAACATCGACAGTACCCTGATGCGCTTCGGCGACTTGTTTGACCAAAGTCAATCCAAGACCACTTCCTTTGACCGTCCGAGTCAACTCGTCACCTCCCCGATAGAAGCGTTCAAACACTTTATCCAACTCTTCTTTATTGATGCCTATGCCGAAATCCTGAACCGCCACAACGAGATCTTGATCTTGCACAAATGCCTGGACCTCTATGGTCTTAGACTCACCAGAATACTTGATCGCATTATCGATCAAATTGGTCATCGCTTGCGTGATAGCAGTGCGATCCACGTTGACCGGTAAGGGCCCATCAATTTTTTCCTGAAGAATAAATCCGTTATCTCGCACTCGATGCTGAAAGGTCTCAACGACCTCGTGTAACAGAGGGGCAAGATCAAGCTTCTCAAACTGAACTTGTTTGCTCCCTTCATCCATTTTGGAGAGATCCAAAATGTTCTCAATCAGCAAGGAAAGCCTCTGACTTTGTTCTACCAGAACATCGTAGTAGCGTTGACGCCGCTCGCCACTCGGTACGCGCTCTGCTTTAAGCATCTCCGCCACCTGACGGATAGAAGTCACGGGACTCTTGAATTCGTGGGAAACGGTTGAAACAAAATCGGATTTCATTCTTGCCAACTCAAGTTCATGGGTCACGGTGCGAATCGTCAAGGTCAACCCGAATACCAGAATACCTGCCAGAAGAAGGAAAATATAAAAGTAAACGCTTTGACGTGATGTGAGGAAGGTTTCCAACAGAGGCGAGCTGGGCTGAGACAGCTCAAGTGACCAGGGAGGAAGATTCCCGACAAAGCTTGTCTTGATCGTCATCGATCCATTGGGGTTCTCTGACCTCAAGAGGGCTTGACCATCCGTCCCCCGGACCGTCCAGGCAACATTCTCAGAGTCGGTATGGCGTTTGATCAGCGGCTGCAGAAGCTCGGCCTTGAGTTGCTCCGAATTGAGCAGAAGTCCCCACACTCCATCCACTTGACTCTCTATCTGCGGGTGCAGCAAGGAAACAAGATAGGTGCCACCTTCGATCTCCAAATTCACTCGTTTGACCCCATTGTCGAGGTTTCCTACTCTTCGCCTAGCCTGTGCTTGTAAATTGCCTGCTGCATTGGCCTGAAAAGCTAATAGTCTTCTAGTGATTTTTCTTCGCTTTTCCTCTTCCTCGGCTAACCTTTCAAAGGTCTCTTTGAAAGACTGAGGGGATGAGTAGAGACCATCCTGTGAGAAGATTTCATCGATCGATTTCTTCACTTGGGAAGCAAAAAAGTCATATTGAGACTCTTCGAGTGCCCATTTCCCCTCAATAAGGTTCTTGTATAAGCCCATCAATGTCTGAATGGAACTCGAGGCCTCGTCCCTAGCCAAAGATAGGGAGCCCAGTTCTAACCCAGCAGCCACGCCCAGGGGTATCCCGCTTGCCATTCTCGTTTGGCTGTAGTCTTCAGCAATTGCTTGGTAGGATTTTCTAGCCTCTCGGAGTAGAGTTAGTTTTTCCTGGACCCTGGCGATAGCGATGAGCAATCGTCCTTTCACCTGAGGAGTGGAAGCCTGATCAAACCCTTGTTGATAGCTGGCAAGGGCATCTGAGTAACTATTCTGTTGAAACTCATACTGTTGACCTGTTCGCAAGAAGGAAGTCGGAGTGTCAAGAGATGATGTGGGGAGGCTCTCGTCGGGACCAAAAAGAAGCTTTGCAACGGGCAGCTGAATTCCTCCTGTGGTCTCGAGAAGAAAGAGTTCTTCGACCACAGGATGCTCTTTTTTTAGGCTGTCGAGCGAATCCACGAGCTGGGAGTCATGGGGCTGCCGCTGACTGGCAATGGCATCGATAAACGACTGCTCGACATCCAGGAGTTTTTCATCAATCGATTTTGTAATCAGCTCTGAGATCCCACGATGGGTGCTCAGTCTCTCTTTTTCCAGCAAGGCTTGATCATTCTGGATACCCCGAAAAGCAAGATAACCCAGAAGCAAACTCGGCAATCCGATACCCAGAAAAAAGTGGAAAAGTATCCTTCTGCGTTTGCCTGTCGAAATTTTCACCAAAGTTTGCTGGTTACTCTATAGCAAGAACCTGCAAGCCGTCCAGCGCCGTCCTGGCCACAAGGCAGAGGCAATTGCTCGGCAGAGAGTCGACGCCCAAGGGTTAGACTCAAGATCATCCTTGAGGAGTGCCTGATGGATACCGTCGTTGGTTCAGACTTGTTTGGCAAAGCTGTCTTCCTGTTCGGAAGTTTAGGAAAAGAGGCTTTCGGGATGGATGAAGTTTTCGTGGAGATTGTGTTAAGAGTTGGTCAACGGGGCTCACCCACACTTATCGACGTGTCAGCCCTCTTCCCCAATTTGTGCAAAGGGGATTTTGTCTAAATGTTAAGTCTTAAT
>JACZQQ010000018.1 GCA_022545645.1 Acidobacteriota bacterium
GATGGAACGGCTGCAAGGGTAGTTCGAGAGCAGACTCAGGCGATATCGCTTGGAAAGTTTCATCAGCAAAGGCAAGACGTTCTCGGGTAGTTCCACAACCTCCAGGAAGCTTTCATAACGTGCTCGAACCAGCTTGTCGACGTCGTTTTCCTCCGGAACGATTCCGTAAAGCTCTGCGATCAACTCTTTACAGATCACTCTCAGATCATTCTCTCGGAATCCGTTGTTGAATGGAGCAAGAGCCTGCCGGTCTCGGATCTCTTTTAGACGTTTCCGATCGCAATCCCCGAACAGCTCACGGAGTTTGTCTGCCAGAGCCGAATATTGGTGAGCGACCTGTGTCGGACCGAGCTCGATCAAGGTATTGCCATAGTCGAAGCAGAGCGCCTTGATTTGTTCGGTTGGGATTGACATATCTCATCCGGACTATAGCACGCGAGTTTCCCGTGGGCTCTTCTCTGGCAATTGCTTTTGCCTTCGACCCCCAAAAGTTCTAGGATTTAAACCGCGTTTATTCACAGGCATTCACAGTCGTTTCGGGAGGCCAGTTTGGGACTTGGACGTCAAAGTTGAAGTTTGGACTCATGCTCCCCAATCGTGGGCCGCTGGTGGGTTTGCTCACTCCGCACGAACTCCTGGGCCTGGCCGAGGCAGCTGACAGCACGTTTCCAGCCATTGACTCGGTGTGGGTTGGAGACAGTATCCTGGCCAAGCCGAGATTCGAATGCAACACACTGCTGGCGGCCGTTGCCGCACGAACCAAACACGTCACCCTCGGGCCAGCCTGCTTCGCCAGTTTTCCTCTCCGCCAGCCTCTGGTTACCGCACTGGAATGGGCTTCCATTGATGTCCTTTCCAAGGGGCGAACCGTCTGGCCTGTTTGTCTGGGCGGGAATCCCAAGAGCGGAGGAGATTTTCTGACCGAGTATCAAGCTTTCGGGATCGCTCCGTCGGACCGGATCGGGAGACTGGAGGAGGGGATTGAGATTCTCAAGCGGGTGTGGACTGGAGATAACGTGAGCTTCCAGGGTAAACACTTTAGCTTTGAAAACGTGACCCTGGAGCCGAAACCCGTTCAGAAACCTCACCCGCCCATCTGGTTGGTGGCTACCCCCACACGGGAGAAGAAACCTGAGCTGGTGGAACGCATGATGAGCCGGGTTGTCCGACATGCCGAAGGGTGGATGACGACGCGCGTGAGTCCCGACGATTTCTCTTTCGGGTTGGAGCGGCTCCGCCACTTTGCCGACCGAGAAGGGAAGGACGCGGAGAGTATCGAGCCATCCCTGTTTTATAACGTTCTCATCAATCAAGATCGTGAGGCAGCACTGCAGGAAGCGAAGCAATTCTTGGACACCTACTATATGACGGACTTTTCTCGAGAGGTCGTTGAGCTGTGGACTGCGTTGGGCTCCACAGAGCAGTGCGTGGAAACGATCCGTCAATTTTTGGATGCAGGAGTGCGTACCTTGATTGTGCGTTTCCCTTGCAAGAAGCAACTGGAACAACTCGATCTTTTCGTGAATCAGGTTATTCCGAATTTGATTTGAAGAGTTGACCATGGACTTGAAATCATCGAGCACACCCGGAATTTCGCGAAGCGAGTTCCTGGAACGTCAGACACGCACCCGAGACCTGGCAGGCGAACAGAAGTTCGATGGAGTGATCGTGGTAGGTCGATCGGCTTACGATCGCCCCGGCCATCTGGCCTACCTCACCAACCACTTCCCCCCTTTTCCGAGTACTCCTTTCACGGAAACCGATCGTGGCATGGGACACGGGATTTTCTTCTTTCCGGTGGATGATGAGGCGACCTTACTCATCGACCGGCAGTCCGAGGCGGCGCTTGACAGGGAGAAGGTCATCGTCGAGGACATCCGAGTTGCTCCGGACATGATTGCCGGGCTCATTGACTTGCTGAAAGAGCGAAAAGTGGAACGTGGGACCCTCGGTGTAGTGGGAGAAGATCTGCTTCCTGCAACCATTTACCGACATGTCGTTGATGCACTACCTGAGCTTCATCTTCAATCGGCGGACGATCTTCTGAATCTGCAGCGTCTGGTCAAGAGTGAGGCGGAAATCCAGTTGATTCGTAAGGGGGCAGAGATTGCAGGAATGGGGCACGAGGCCGCCATCAAGGCCGTGAAAGCGGGAGCACGAGAGAATGAGGTTTGCGATGAGGGAACTGCAGCAGCGTTGCGGGCAGGGGCTGACTTTGTACGGTACTTTCGAGTGAGCTCTGATCCTCAACTGGGCACCACGATGCGATGGCCTCAGGCATCTGAGCGGGTGATTCAGGCCGGCGACATCGTCATGATGGACATCATCGGTGCTTATCGGGGTTATCATTTCGATGTTTTTCGATGCACGGTTGCAGAGGGGGCAGATGCAAAGACGCGTCACGTCATGGATGCGGTCCTGAGAGCCACCGAGGCAGCGGTGGCTGCCGCTCAAGTCGGTACCATTGCCGAAGAGCTGGTCCAGGTTGCAAGAGGAGTTTTTGATGAAGGCAATTATTCCCAATACAGTCGTTCATTCATGGGACATGGTATCGGGTTGGAGACCGTCGAGCCACCGTTGATCTCGCCAGGAGACCGGACAGTTCTGCAGCCAGGCATGGTGCTTTGCATCGAACCGGGCTTGAGGATTCCCGGATTGGGAGGGTGCTGCATCGAACAAGAAGTGGTCGTTCGCCAGGAGGGACCTGAATTGCTCACGCAATTCTCAGCGCAATTGTGGTAGAGTCGCCTAATTGGCCCGCAGGCTAAAGCCTGCGGCTCTGTTGGAGCCAACGAGAGCAGTCAGAGCCGTGGGCTTCAGCCCACGGGCCGGAGGTTGTTGCCACTTAATGGCTACCGGACCTCAACGCGCCGGATGGATCGGGCCGATCCGTTGGACTCGTCGACATCGAGAATGACCGAACAGAGGCAGGGATTTTCTGTTGCCGGTTCAAAATAAGACCGTAATCCCGTGCGAAAGCGGGAGAGTGAGCCCTCGATCTGCATCCCGATGACCGATTCATAAGAGCCGGTCATTCCCACGTCGGAAATATAGGCCGTTCCTTCGGGAAGAACCCGCGCATCAGCAGTCGGAATGTGGGTGTGGGTTCCGAGAACGGCCGACACCTTGCCATTCATGAACCAACCAAAGGCGACTTTTTCTGAAGTCGCCTCGGCGTGGAAGTCAATGATGATCGACGAAGTCTGTCTGGCCAGCTTGGGAATTTCACGTTCGGCGAGTTGAAAGGGACAATCGATGATCGGCATAAAGACACGTCCCTGGAGATTCACCACCGCCACCTGAGTACCGGCAGAGGTTTCTCCTATAAACTGATAGTTGCCGGGTGTTCCTGGGGGATAGTTACCCGGTCTCAGCAAGCGGGGCTGGGTGCTCAGATAGTCATAAACCTCTTTCTTATCCCAGATATGATTGCCCGAGGTCATGACATCGACTCCGTAACCCAGAATCTTCTCTCCAATTGCAGGAGTGATTCCAAATCCTCCGGCCGCGTTTTCGACATTGGCAATGGTAAATTCGATTTCGTGTTCCTCTTTGATCTGAGCAAGCCTCTCTCTCACTATTGTTCGTCCGGCCCGCCCCACGATATCGCCCACGAAGAGAATTTTCATGGCAGGGACTTACTTGGCATAGTCCACGACCCGCGTCTCTCGTATCAGAGTCACCTTAATCTGCCCGGGATACTGAAGTTCATTTTCAATCTTCTTGGTGATGTCTTTGGTCAGCCAAAAGGCCTGTTCATCGGAAACCTGGCTACTCTCGACGATGATGCGGACCTCTCGACCCGCTTGGAGAGCAAAGGCTTTGGCCACTCCGGAAAATGAAGTCGCCAGCTCTTCCAGTCGCTCCAATCTCTTCACATAATTTTCCAGGACTTCCCGGCGAGCTCCCGGCCGAGCAGCGGAAGTGGCATCGGCAGACTGTACCAGGACTGCCTCAACGGTGCGAAACTCAACATCGAAGTGATGGGCTTCTATGGCATGAATCACCTCGGGACTTTCCTTATATTTCTGGGCGAGCTTCACTCCCAGCTGCAGGTGGGTTCCCTCCATATCCCGATCGACCGCTTTGCCCACATCATGAAGCAACCCGGCTCGCTTACTGACATTCACGTCGGCACCGATCTCACGAGCCATGATTCCCGCCAGATAGGCCACTTCCTTGCTGTGAGCAAGAACATTTTGACCGTAACTGGTTCGATACTTCAGCTTGGCAACCAATCGAAGAAGGTCCGGATGGATGCCGTGAATTCCCAGCTCCAGAGCCACTTGTTCTCCCTCTTGCCGAACGCTCTCCTCCATCTCCTTCTTGACCTTATTCACCACCTCCTCGATGCGGCTTGGATGGATTCGCCCATCCTTGATGAGGCGCTCAATGGACAATCGGGCGATTTCTCGGCGTAGCGGATCGAATCCTGACAGGATCACCGCCTCAGGAGTGTCATCGACGATGAGGTCAACGCCCGTCGCCTGCTCCAAGGCGCGGATGTTTCTCCCTTCTCTTCCGATGATTCGCCCCTTCATGTCATCGGAAGGAAGATCCACCACAGAAACAGAGGACTCCACCACATGTTCGGCCGCACAGCGCTGCATGGCCTGGGCAAGCACTTTCCGTGCCTCACGGGAAGCGTTTTCTCGAGCCTCATCTTCAATTCGTTTGGCCATCATCGCCGCATCATGATGGGCTTGTTCCTCGATGGATTGAAGAAGAACTCTCTTGGCTTCTTCAGCGGTCATCCCCGCTACCGATTCCAATCGCCTGACCTGCTCCTCAAGGACCTCCTCCAGGTGCTGTTTGCTTTCCGTTAATTTCCTTTCCCCTTCCTGGAGCTTCTGGAGGCGTAGGTTGCTATCCTTCTCATTGCGCAGTATGGCTTGTTCCTTGCTCTGCAGATTATCCTCTGTCCTACTCAGTCGCCGTTCCAGCTGGTTGAATTCTCTTCGGCGTTCCTGTATCTCCTTCTCCGCCTCAGAACGCCAGTCAAAAATCTGATCTTTAGCCTCCACCAGCTTCGCCTTCTTCAACCTCTCGGCCTCTTGCTGAGCGGATTTTTCGATCTCTTCGGCTTTGTTCCGAGCTTCTGCAATACGTCGGTCTGCGAACCGGACCTTCACGACGAACCAGATCGCAACCGTCACCGCAGCCACTATCGCAAAGCCGATCACAGTGGTGATTTCCATAAGACACTCCCACTTTTTCTCTAAGAGGCCGTCTTAAGGGGGGGGACAGGCAAGAGTCCTGGATACCCAAGGGGTGGGCTTAGAGTTTACGAACCCTCACAAGCCTAACAGGCGAGGGAAAACACGAGTCGCAGTTACCCAAAGGCACTCATCAGGACCTGGAGCCAACCAAGGGGTCGAGCAGGGTGATCATTTCCTCACTCTTTTCAGTCACTGTATCATCCAGCGTTTCCAATTGGCGCCGGGCCGCGAAACGCTCATCGGCAATGTTCAACGCCGCCAACACGGCTACTTTCAAACTATCCACTGCAGACGTTTTTTCAAAAACTTCCGTCATCACCTGATCGACGTAACGAGCAAGCTGCTTGACGTACTCAGGATCACCGCCACTGCTGACCTGATAGGTCTGATTGAAAATCTTAACGGCTGTAACCTGTTTTGAATCCTCACCCATTTCCCATCCAACCTACGATTAACTGAACTCCTCTAAGGCAACCACTTTCGCTGCAATCTTTTCCACCCTGGACCGAATCCTTAGACGGTCATTCTTAAATTGTTTAATCAGTTGATTCTTGGTGCTGTTATCTTTTTTGACTTCCTCCACATTTCTTCTTAATTTTTCAACCTCCTCCTCAAGAACCTTGTTTTCAGTTTGAAGACTGCTCACAAGCTGAACCACCTGGGTGACGCGAGATTCCAACTGGTCAAGTGACTTATTTGACACGGTCACCCACGTTCCAGCCCGGACGATGCATCATCCGGACTCAGGATCGAGCTTGCATGGAGAAAGTCTTCTTCAACACCGAGAAAATTTCTTCGGTGTAACGGTTCACTTTCTCCTGCGTTAACGTTATTTCCGGACTGACAAAGGTCAACCGTATAGCTAAGCTAACCTTGCCCTGAGGAAGGGTTGGGCCCTGGTAGAGATCAATGAGCTGAATGTCGCGGAGATCCGGTATCCCGAGCTCCTCCACAACCGATAACATTGTAGCGTATTCTACCTCTTTGTCAACGATAAAAGAGAGGTCTCTCTCCACCGAGGGAAGCCTCTCAAAGCTTTCATATCGGGGCTCCGGGAGAGGACGCCCGTATAGGGGATCCAGAAACAACTCTGCCACAAAGACGGGTTGTAAGAACTTATAGGCTTCCTGAAGCTCAGGCCGAAGCTGCCCTAAGACCCCTATGGGCTCACCATCCGCTGAGAGGCTGGCCGCCATCCCGGGATGCAGAAACGATATATCCGAGGTCCCTTCGAACTCCCCCCTGCAACCGAGCTTCCCGAGTAAAGTTTCGACAACTCCCTTGAGATGGTGGAAGTGAAATTCATCGTGGGCTGTGTTCCAGAAAGGCTGATAGAACGTGCCTGTCACCACCAAACCCAGTCGTGAAGTCTCCTTGAAGTCTCCACCGCCCTTTGCATCTCCGGGAGCAAAGACCTTGCCCAACTCGAAAAGTCTGACGTTCTTGTTCCCATGGTTGAGATTTCGGCGCAAGGCCTCTACCAGTCCCGGTACAAGGCTGACCCGCAGATGGGTGTCTTCCTCGGTCAAAGGATTGGAAATAGCGGCCATCGAGGGAGGGGAGTTCCAGAAGGCAGCCTCTCTGGAGGGGTGGGTAAAGACGTAGTTAAATGCCTCCCAGAAACCAAGCCCCTCGAGGGTTTCAGTCAAGCGTCGGTCATGTTCGTCGGTGGGCAGAAACTTCCCCAGGCTTGATGTAGCTGGATAAGTACTCTCGATCCGATCGTATCCATAGTGCCGCGCCACTTCTTCGACCAAGTCATCTTCGATCTGGACATCCACCCGGAAACTCGGCACCTGTACCTGCCAGATACCCTTTTCGGTTGTAGCAGTTTCAAACTCAAGACGGGACAGGGTATCGGTGACAAACTCTGGATCGATCTCCACTCCCAGCACTTTTACCAGACGCTGGGAGCGTAGTTGCACAGAGTTCTGAGCAGGGGGATTGGGAAATTCATCAATAACCGGCCCGGCCATAACCCCACCTGCGATCTCCTGAATGAGGCGGCAAGTGCGATTCAAGGCCTTCACCGGGATTTGTGGATCCGCTCCCCTTTCAAAACGAAAACAGGCTTCCGTACGAAGACCCAATTTCTTGGCCGTCTGGCGAACCGAGGCAGGATTAAAGTAGGCGCTCTCCAGCAGAATCACCCGTGTGTCGGGAGAAACCTCACTTCCCTCTCCTCCCATGATGCCAGCCATGGCCACCGGCTGGCGAGCATCGCCTATCACCAGCATGGAGGAGTCCAGTTGACGCTCAACTCCGTCCAGGGTGGTGAGACGTTCCGAAGGTTTGGCCTCCCGAACAATAATGCGATGTTCCTCCAACTTGTGGTAGTCGAAAGCATGCAGCGGGTGCCCCACTTCCAGCAGAACGTAGTTGGTGATGTCGACAATATTATTAATGGGTCTTTGTCCAACAGCCTCCAGGCGCGCCTTGAGCCAGTCCGGAGATTCTCCAATAGTGAACCCGGAGAGAACCCGTGCTGCATAGCGCGGGCACAATTCGCGATTCTCGATGCTCACCCCGGCGGACAATGGAGTGGACGAATCTGCCTCATCCTGGGGAGGAGAAAAGTCAGGAGATTTGAGCTGGAGTCCAAGCTGGGCAGCAATTTCACGAGCGATCCCAAGATGATTGAGGCAATCGGGACGGTTGGTCGTCACTTCCACGTCCAAGACGAAGTCGTTCTCCAGTTCTTCAATCTCCTCAACTGCCAAGCCCACCTTGGTCAGGAGGTTGGCAAGTCCACTGGCGTCGACGTCCAAGTCTAGAAAGTCCCCGAGCCATTGGTAGCTGATTTTCATGTCTTTGACTCAGTGGAATCAGAACTGGCGAAGAAAGCGAATGTCGTTTTCAAAAAACAAGCGAGCATCATCCACCTGATACTTTAGCTGGGCAATGCGATCGATCCCCATACCCCAGGCAAACCCCGTGTATTTTTCACAATCGTAACCCACCATCTCGAAGACTCGGGAATGAACCATCCCGGCGCCCATAATCTCAATCCAACCACTGCTCTTGCAGACTCGGCAACCTTCCCCAGAGCAGAAAATACAGCTAATATCCACTTCTGCTCCGGGCTCGACAAACGGGAAGTAACTGGGTCGGAAGCGCACCTGAGTGTCAGCCGAGAACAACTCTTTAAGAAAGACCTCCAACGTCCCTTTCAAGTCAGCCAAGGTGATCCCTTCATCAACCACCAGGCCTTCCATCTGGTGAAACATCGGACTGTGGGTGGCATCGGTTGCATCGCGCCTGTACACCCGCCCAGGGACAACGATTTTCAAAGGTGGATCCTGCTTTTCCATGGTCCGGATCTGTACCGGAGAGGTATGGGTTCGAAGCAGTAAAGTATCGGAAAGATAGAGCGTATCCTGATCGTCTCGAGCGGGATGCCCCTTGGGAATATTCAGTGCTTCGAAGTTGTAATAGTCCGATTCGACTTCAGGACCGGACACAACGGTAAAGCCCATCCGGACGGAGATCTCCTCCATCTGCCGCCAAACACGCCGCAGCGGGTGAATTCCGCCACGCGCAGCCTCGTATCCAGGTAAGGTGACATCGATTCGCTCCGTGGCCAGTTGCAAGCGGCGTTCTTCTTCCTTGAACTTGGCCAGTCGCTCAGACAGCTCCGCCTGCACCTGGGCCTTCAACTCGTTGAGTTGCTGACCCGCCTCGGATCGTTCTTGAGGAGTCAAAGCACCGAGTTTCCTGAGTTCCAGGCTGATCAGCCCTCTTTTTCGACTGAGGTACTTGTCCTGGAGATCAGAGAGCTCGTCTGAACCAGAAACGGGCTCCAGGTCTTGACAAAACTCGTCCCACAAAGGATGAACTCTGTCTGGGGAGGATTTCATGGCCCTCGTTAATTCGCTTCAAGGGGGGGAGGAGAATGGGTGGCGACCGCCTCTTGCGCCGTCCGCACAATTTCCTCGAAGGCCTTATGATCACGCACCGCCAAATCCGCAAGCACCTTTCGGTTGAGACTCATACCCGCCTTATTGAGACCGTGGATCAATCGACTGTAAGAGCAGCCATGTTGTCGAGCTGCGGCTGCGATACGAATAATCCAAAGCCTGCGAAACTGTCTCTTCTTCTGTCGTCGGTCCCGGTAGGCATAGGCGAGCGACCTTAGGACCTGCTGTTTGGCAGCCTTATGCAGCTTGCTCTTGGTTCCCCAATAGCCCTTGGCCTGTCTCAGAATTTTCTTCCGGCGTAGAAGCCGTTTATTTCCACGTCTTACTCGACTCATAATCCCAACTCTATCTCAGTTTGAGCATCCTTTGGACACGCTTTTCATCACTCTTACTGACGATCGCCCATTTCCTCATATTTCTCTTTCGCTTGGGCGTTTTCTTGGTCAGAATATGACTGTGATGGCTGCGTCGCCTCTTTATTTTCCCTGATCCGGTCAGCTTAAACCGCTTGGCTGCCGCTCGTTTCGTCCTTAATTTCATAATTGCAAATCGTATCTTACACTATAAGTATCTCGTTGAGTAAATACGGTGGCGTTTGTGGCTGGAGGTAAAGTGTCCTAAGTGCCCGGCTTCTTGGGGCTCAAGATCATGGTCATGGTGTGCCCTTCCAGCTTGGGCGCTCTTTCCACTGCCGCAAGATCCTTGAGCTCATCGAGCAAACGTCGCAAAATCTCTTCCCCGATATCAGCGTGGGTGACTTCTCTGCCTCGAAACATCACCGTAGCCTTAACCTTGTTTTCTTCCTTCAGAAAGCGGATACAGTGATTCTTCTTGAATTCAAAATCATGATCGTCAATTTTGGGCCGAAACTTGACCTCCTTGACCTGAACCATCTTCTGATGCCTCTTGGCCTCCTGGGCCCTCTTGCTCTGCTCATAGCGGTATTTGCCGTAATCCATGATCCGGCAAACCGGTGGCTTGGCCCCGGGTGCAACTTCCACCAGATCCAGTCCTTGCTCGTCCGCCAGTTGAAGCGCCTGACCGGGCTTCATGATTCCTAACTGCTCTCCATCTGCGTCAATGATCCGCAGTTCAGTGGCTCTGATCTGATGATTGATGCGAGTTCTATTAATGCTCTTCCTCCACTACTTTCTTATCCACAAGATCATGGATCAGGGTGGCCAGCTCCTCAACTTTCATGGTTCCCTGCTCACCCTGAAAGCGATTGCGCACCGCAACAGTTTGGCTTTCCGCCTCACGCTCCCCCACAATCAGCATGTAGGGAACTTTCTGCAGCTGGGCCTCCCGGATCTTGTATCCTACCTTCTCATTCCTGAGGTCCGTTTCCACCCGGATGGACCCTCTCTCGACCTCTCTGAGTGCCTTTTGGACCTCAAGCGCGTAGGGGTGACTCTTTTCGCTGATCGGAATAATGAGCGCTTGAACCGGGGCCAGCCAAAGCGGAAAGGCCCCCCCATAATGCTCAATGAGAACTCCCATGAAACGCTCCAGAGATCCCAGTAAAGCTCGATGGATCATGACCACATGGTGATCCCTGGAATCTGTTCCCACATAGGTCACATTGAAACGCTCGGGCAGGCTGAAATCAAATTGAAAGGTGCTAAGCTGCCAGGAACGGCCCAGCGAATCGATCAAAGACACATCGATCTTAGGACCGTAAAAAGCGGCTTCTCCTTCGCATCGCTCATAGGACCATCCCTTGCGCTCCAGTGCTTGAACCAACACGGATTCGGCATTCTCCCAGTCCTCGGGACTGCCTGCATAGTCTTTGCCAGCGGCGGGATCCCAAACGGATAAGGCCACTTCATAACGGTCAAAGCCAAAGCTTTTCAAAATGTATTCCGCCAAATCAAGAGTCTGGGTCACTTCGTCCATGACCTGGTCAGGACGACAGAAGATGTGGGCGTCATCCTGGGTAAAACCACGTACCCGCAACATCCCGTGAAGAGTTCCTGATTTTTCTTTCCGATAGACCGTGCCGAACTCTGCAATCCGCAAAGGCAACTCCCGATAACTTCGTTTGCTGGACTGATAAATCAGAATATGCCCCGGGCAGTTCATCGGCTTGAGCACGTACTCTTCCTCATCGAGAGGCAAGGTGAACATGTTCTCCCGAAAGTATTCGTAATGCCCCGAGGTCTTCCACAGGTCACTCTTGGCGATATGAGGTGTGTAAACGAACTGATATCCTCGTTTCTCCAGCTCCAGGCGCAGAAACCCTTCGATCAGCTCTCGGACCTTAGCTCCTTTGGGGTGCCAGAGAATCAAGCCGGGGGCGACTCGATCGGCAACACTAAAAAGGTTCAATTGTTTCCCCAGTCGACGATGGTCACGCTTGAGAGCCTCCTCTAAATTATCCAGGTAATCTCGAAGCTCCGCTTCCTGGGGAAAAGCGGTCCCGTAGATACGTTGCAGTTGTTCACGCTGTTCATCCCCTCGCCAATAGGATCCGGCAATGGACAACAGCTTGAATGCACCCAGTTGGGAGGTTGAGCACACATGAGGCCCGGTGCAGAAATCAACCAACTCTCCCAACTTGTAACAAGAGAGAATCTCCCCGTCTCGCTCCTCGATCAGTTCGGTCTTGAGATCTTCCCCTTTCTTCTGAAAGAACTTCAGTGCCTTCTCCTTGCTGACTATGGAAGGCTCAAAGGGTAGATCCTGACTCCTGAGTTCCTGCATCTTCTTCTCGATGGTTTCCAGATCTTCTTCGGTCAACCGGCGAGGAGTCTGAAAGTCGTAGTAAAACCCTTCGCTGGTAGCCGGTCCAATTCCTAAATGCACCTCGGGGTACAGCTGGGTTACGGCCAACGCCATCAGATGAGATGTGGAATGGCGCAGGATTTGCAGAGCCTCCTCGGAATCCGTCACCTCCAAAACCTCCCCATCTCTGTGGATGGTCCTAAACCTCAGATCCGACACCTTGCCTCTATCTAAAATAAAAATGGTAGGTGCGAGCGGATTTGAACCGCTGACCCCTTCCGTGTCAGGGAAGTGCTCTCCCCCTGAGCTACGCACCTACGGACTGTTGCCAAAACCTACAACAGACAACTCACCAGGGACAAACCCTTCTCCAGTCCCTGGCTCGTTGTCTGTTGGGTGTTGTCGAGTTCTAATATCTCCCGCCATAAAGCTGCGCTATATCGTCCCAAGCGCTGCACATCCTGCGGTCCCTCGCCAGAACGCGACAGCCTCCGGTAGTGTATGACCGAAGGTTTGAGAGTCGCTTCGTTCGCACCCAACGTCACCCGTCAGTTGCCTGTTCCCGATAGGAACTCTCCTCATCCGTTGACCCAGGAAACCCTCACCCTCAGCGATACAACGCCACTCGATGCACGGGGACACTATTGGATCGCTTCTTTGAGAGCCTTGCCGGCCGAAAATTTCGCAACTTTCTTGGCCGGAATATTGATCGGTTGTCCAGTCTGGGGATTACGTCCCACCCGAGCGGCCCGGGTGGACGCTGAGAACGTCCCAAATCCCACGATGGTTACTTTATCTCCACCTTTGAGAGACCTTTGAACGTTCTTCACAAAGGCATCCAATGCATCCTGTGCCTGGGTCTTCGTGATGCCGGCGTCTCTCGAAATGGCTTCAACTAACTGACCTTTGTTCATCTCTCCTCCTTGTGATTTACTGATTCTAGGGTTAGTTGATGGGCGAGTGAATTCCTATCGCCCTTTGTCTCTCTGGTTTCATAAATACGGTAACGTTTGTTGACGGGGCTAAGCAGCCTCTCTCAACAACCGCCTACGGACTTCCTTGAGTCCCTCCTCAAATTGCAGCGCTTGAATTGCGGCGCTGAGATCCTGGTAAAACTGATCTCCCAGAGCAGTTTCGCCTTCATCAGGGGTATTGTCAAAATAAAATTTAGTCACAAAGTCCTGATCGGGAGATCTCACCTCCGGAGCAATCCCCGAATCGTTCAGTTTTCTGCTCTGAATGGGTACCCCTGTGGAACGATAAAAGAGCCCCGTCAGAATTTCCAGGACGGAACCATCCTCGAGATAAATCAGGTCCTGAACTGAACCCTGACCATCGGTCCTTTCTCCCACCGTCCCAGCGATGTCATGATCCTTCAGAGCGGCAACAAAAACTTCCGCTGCGCCGCTACTGCCCCGGTCCATCAACAAAACGACTCGAATACCGGAAACAAGCGGTTCCGTCAAGGACACAAATTCCGTTTTCTTGCCCTCTCGATCGCTCACCGTCAAAATCTTCTTGCCCTTGGGAAGAAACAAATCACTGATCTCGACTGCCTCTTCAAAGGCCCCCAGGGCCGTTCCCCTCACATCCACCAACAGACCTTTCATACCGGAAGAAAGCAACATCTTCAGCTTTGCTGAAACGAGTTGGGCAACGCCTTCTTCAAAGTGCGGGATCGACAAAAGTCCAATCCCCTCTTCCACAATACGGGCGGAAACCTCGGGCAGCGGCAGGTTTTCGCGAACCAGGTCAACCTGGGAAGGGGCACTCCGACGGGCCCGAATCACGCGGAGATGGACGGAACTCTCCTCGGTGCCCAGCAGCAACTTGCGGGCCTCCCACAGACTCATTTGACTGGTCATCTCTCCATCGATGGACTCGAGAAGATCGCCTGTACGCAAGCCTCTTTGCTGTGCGGGACTGCCTGAAACAACGGAGACGACATAGGCATAACCATATCGTTTGGAGAGTATGATTCCGGGTGAGGCAGTCAGCTCACCCCTGGACCGCTGAATCTCTTGATAGGTCTCCCGATCGATGAAACTCGAATAGGGATCCAGGGCCTCCATCATTCCCTGTATCCCCCCTTGCATTGCTTTCTCCATATCAGGTTCCTCAACGTAATCCTCTCGGACTTTGCTGAGAATATCGGTGAAAATTTTTAGATCTTGATAGGCGTTGTCTTTTGCTGAAACTCTGTTCAGCATTCCACCCACTAAACCATAAACCACGAAGAGCGCGGAAAAGAAGATGACGATAATTTTGGCTTTACGAAACATCCATTTCCTCTAAACAACCGGGGCTCAGCCGCGATATGATACTAGCTTAGGAACTTTGCGGAAATAATGCAAGAAAATGCGGTAGATTATGAGTGTAGGCGATTTCCATGAGTCGATGGATGGCCTTGGATGTGGGCTCCAAGACAATCGGAATCGCCATTACGGATCCCTTGAAAGTTACGGTCCGGCCTCTGAAGACTCTGATGAGAGAAAACTTGGATACAGATGCTAAGCGAATCGGCGAGCTCATTGACGAGCAGGACATTGAACGACTTGTTGTGGGAATGCCCCGGCATCTAGGAGGTGAGAGAAGTGGCATCGCTGATCTCATCGAACCTCTGGTGAAGCGGTTGGAACAGAACCTTGAAATTCCCATAGCATCCGCGGAAGAGCGCTTATCGACCAAGGAAGCAGAGAGACTTATGGCGGAAATGGCCTTGCCTCTAGCCGAACGGAGAAAAAGAAGGAATGAATTCGCAGCAGCTGTCATTCTCGAGTGGTATTTAGAGGAAGGCCGATGATCCACAAAGTCAGGGACGCAAAGAATCTGATTCTCCTGGGAGTGCTGGCAGGACTGGTCACCTGCTCCTTCTTGATCTTGCTGATGGTCCAGATTTATCAGCCCTACAAGGGCTATGAGGAATCTCACCAGCTGATTGTCATTCAACGGGGTTCTATGGTTCCTCAGATTGCCCGGACTCTCGAATCTCATGGTATCGTCCGCTCTTCCTGGCTCTTTGAATGGTATGCCCGCTTGTCCCATCGACCCTTGGTACTGCAGGCTGGAGAATACCGATTTGAGGGACCCATCAATCTTCCCACTGTCACAGAGAAACTACGCACCGGCCTGGTTCACCATTACCGTGTGACCATTCCGGAGGGTCTGATCATGGATGAGATTGCCGAGCGATTTGTGGCCCAGGGATTCGGAACCAGAGAGAAATTTCTTGAAGCCATGAAGCGTACTGCCCTGATCAACGACTGGGATTCTGTGGCCGGGGATAACCTGGAAGGATATCTTTTCCCAGACACCTACTTCGTGACCCGGGATATGAGCGAACAACAGATGGTTGATGCCATGGTGGCCAACTTCCAGAAGGTGTGGACTCCGGAGCGCCGGAAAAGAGCGGAAGAATTGGCTTTGACGACAAGAGAGACGATTACCCTGGCCTCTTTGATTGAAAAGGAAACCGCTCTTTCCAGCGAGCGGTCTCTGGTCTCGGCAGTCTTCCACAATCGGCTCCGGAAAAACCTCAAACTCGCCTGTGATCCAACCGTCATCTATGCCGTTAGGCTGGTGAAGGAATACGATGGAGTCATCAACCAGAGCGACCTGGAGCTGGACTCTCCTTACAACACCTATCTCTATCCCGGATTACCCCCCGGTCCGATCGCCAACCCGGGACTTGAATCCATTGATGCCGCCCTTTATCCGGCAAAAGCAGACTACCTCTATTTCGTCTCCACCAACGACGGAAGGCACCTCTTCTCGACCAGCTATCGGGATCACACCCAGGCCGTCGCTCAGTATCAGCGCTAACCGGCGGCTCGCCGGGATATCCAGAGAGTCCCGGCTATAGGATTCATCAATGAGAATTCCATACAGAACGGGAATGTTCTAAAATTATAGCCGGGAGTATTCATTGGAATGACTCCGGAATGTGGGAGGCATTTGTGCCAAGGCACCTCAGGTGCCAAATCCGAACGAAAGCACGAAGTGAGGTGCCTCCCACATTCCGGAGATTCTTGCCACTCGTGGCATACAGGCTAGACGAGGATGATAGGACGGAAACACCTGCTACTGATTCTCTTTCTGCTTTTCGCTCCCGCGGTGCAGGACTGGGCACCGGCCAGGGCGCAGTTGGTCCCGCCCCCCCTGCGACTTTATATCCCTTTTGAAGCAGCGTGGGATGGCATGGTTGAGACCCTCGGAAAAAACGAGTTTGAGTTGCTCCGTCAAAATCGAGGTCAGGGATTCATCCTGAGCAGCTTTCGTGAGTATAGCTCAGGGCTCTTAACGGAAAGTCACATCAGCAAAATCGGTGAGAAGCCGAAGCTGATCGATGGCGACTGGGTTCGAGTCCGACATCAATACGAAATTCGTGTAGAGCTGATCGCCGAACGGGAGACAGTCGTTACGGTGGACGCAAACATCCAAGCTCTACAGCGCGAGTACCTGGGAAAGGAAACCTGGATCGAGATTCAGACCATCGGAAAACTGGAAGAGACGCTCTTGACCCAGTTCGGGCAGCACCTTTTCGGTGACACCTTTAGCCTGCAGGAACCGAAAAAGGGCTTCTGGGAAAGAGACCCGGCCTACGCCCCAGGACAGAAAAGACAAGGAGTACCCCGAATCGTAGGCCCTGAGAGATTACCGTAACCCACTTAGCCCGGATTATGCATAAATTCTCTACTGCAGCGACGAAAACATCCGGCGTGCTGCACCGACTGCGCGACCCGCTTGCGGGTCGCGCACTCAGGTCGGCGCTTTCGTCGGGCCTCGTGACAAGAACCTATGCATAATCCGGGCTTGAATGTCCCTTGATCTGATGAAATGAATGAGCGAACGCTAGAAATTCTTGACCAGTCGCTGGAATACTCGCTGTGGGCCTTTCTCTTTGTTTTTCTTGCCAGTCTCTGCTTCATCGCCCTGCGACTCAAGGCGCGCAAACAGGGACTGGCCGATTATCTTCGTTACGAATTCGAAAAGCGATATGAACAAGAGATTGAGAGGGAAGATCTGGGAGAGGTGCTGGAGGGAGCCGTGCCCCTGTCCAATCGAGTGCGGATGGCCACCAAGGCGCTGATCCTTTCCGTCGCGCTGGCCTTCGTATGCTTTCTGTTGGCCGGCTTTACTCCTCTCTCTTTTTTCGGAAATTTCGCCACTGAACCCACCCGGGAAACAGGCCCATTGAGATTGACCTTGCTGACTTACGAGCGCTTTTACGAGGGCTTCTCTTTGGAGGGAGAAGTTTGGAATCAAACCCAGGAGCCGATGGGAGGGTTGAAGGCCCTGGTTTCCATCTGGAAGTCGGAGCACGAGCTTCTGGATGAGGTCTCGGTTCAGGTCAAGCCCGATCCTCTCCCCGCTCTCTCGGCTGGGTCCTTCAGCCTCCGTTACACGGAAAATTCACCTTTCTTGTACGGCTACCAAGTCACCTTTGAAAACGACCAGGACATGGAAGTTCCCCACGTCGAAGGATTTGATGTTGAGTAAATCCCTTCGCCTGGATCCCCGCAAACGGCAACTCTTCACCCTGATTCCTTATCTCAAGAAGTACCAGGCAAAGATCATCATTGGGGCAACCATGGTGCTCCTGACCAATATCGTTGCCGTCGTTTCGCCTTGGATTTTACGTAACGCCATCGATCGGCTCTATCTGGAAATCAGCCGCGATATTCTTCTTTATTATGCGGCGCTCCTGATCGCAGCCAGCGTGGTGGAAGGGCTGTTCCGTTTCCTGATGCGGCGAATCCTGATCGGTGTCTCCAGAAACATTGAATACGATCTTCGCAATGACCTGTTTTCCCATCTTCAATCCCTATCCCCCAGCTTTTACCAACGCAACCCCACCGGTGACATCATGTCTCGGGCCACCAATGATCTCAGCGCTGTTCGCATGGTGCTTGGACCCGGAATCATGTACTCCATAAACACCCTTTTTACGGCAGTTTTGACCATCAGTATTCTGGTGACCCTCAACCTGCAGCTGGCCATCCTCACCCTCCTTCCTCTCTTGGCTGTGAGCGTCTGTGTGAAGTATTTCGGCAACCAAATCCATCAACGATTTGAGAGGATCCAGGAACAGTTTGCGACGCTAACGACTTTAGCCCAGGAAAATGTCTCGGGAATTCGTGTGGTCAAGGCATACAACCAGGAGGAAGCATTCATTGGACGTTTCCAGGAGGCTAATGAGGACTACGTCGACAGAAGTCTTTCCTTAGTCAGGGTTTGGGGAGTCTTTAACCCGCTGCTGACTTTTCTGCTGGGCCTCTCCTCGGTGGGGCTGCTCTGGTATGGAGGGCGTCAGGTCATTCAGGGCTCTATGACGGTGGGCGAGTTCGTTGCTTTTATGGCTTACCTCAGCATGCTCACCTGGCCCACCATCGCTCTCGGATGGGTGATCAACATCTTTGAACGTGGCTCAGCTTCCATGGGTCGAATGAATCAGATCTTTCAGTCAAGGCCGGAAATCAGGGATGAATCCTCGAGCACCCTCTCCACACTCGAGGGCCACATTCAGGTGAATAACCTTACTTTTTCCTATAACGGGGCGCCTGTCCTCAAAAACGTGAGCTTTGAAATTCCTTCAGGTCAGACCTTGGCCATCGTGGGAAGGACGGGAAGTGGAAAATCCACGTTGGTGAACCTGCTGTGTCGCTTGTATCAGGTTCCCGAAGCGGGCATCTTCATCGACGGCAACGACATCAACGATATTCCCCTGGAGACGCTGCGAACCCATATTGGCTACGTTCCTCAGGAAACCTTTCTCTTCTCGGAGACCGTCCAGCAGAACATCGCTTTTGGGAGACCTGAAGCGAGTCTTCAGTCCATCCAGGAAAGCGCGAAAATCAGCAACATTTGGCCCGATATACAAGAGTTTCCCCGTAAGTTCGAGACCTTCGTAGGGGAGCGCGGGATTACCCTGTCGGGAGGCCAAAAGCAGCGCATAGCCATTAGCCGGGCGCTTCTGGTGAATCCCCGAATTCTCATTCTCGATGACGCTCTTTCCAGCGTCGACACCGATACCGAAGAAAAAATTCTGCAGGGGCTTGCCGGAGAATTCACAAATCGGACCGTCATCTTGATTTCCCATCGGATCTCGACGGTCAAGATGGCCGATCAAATTCTGGTCCTGGAGAAGGGAGAGATCGTAGAACGGGGAACCCACGACGAACTCCTGAAAACAGAAGGACACTACGCCACCCTCTATGAGAGGCAACTGCTGAAGGAAGAACTGGGCGTGGAATGAATTCCTACCACGAAGAAGAAATCCTGGGGAAAGCGTATGACAGCCGTTTGGCACGGCGTTTGATGAAGTATCTGCGCCCCTATCGCCCTGTTGTGGCGATCTCTATCCTGCTGCTCATCATTCTCTCCGGATTACGGCTGGTGGGACCCTATCTCACCCTTGTGGCCATTGACCGGCACATCATGACCGGAGATTCCGCTGGTCTGACCCCCATCGCCCTGCTTTTCCTGCTCGTTCTTCTTTTTCAGTTCGGCGTCGGATTCGTCCAGACCTACCTCATGAACTGGACGGGACAGAAGATCATGTACGACCTTCGTATGGAGATCTTTACTCACATCCAGAGACTGCACATGGGATTTTTTGACCGCAATCCAGTCGGCCGTCTGATCACTCGAATCACCAACGACGTGGACGTCCTCAATGAGCTTTTCACCGCGGGCGTAGTCAGCATCTTCGGCGATATCTTTACCCTGGCCGGCATCGTGCTCGTCATGCTCTGGCTGGATTGGAGGCTGGCGCTGGTGTGCTTTTCCGTTGTGCCTCTTTTGTTTCTTGTCACCATGATTTTCAAGATCAAAGTGCGCGGATCTTACCGTTGGGTACGCCGCAGTGTGGCTAAGATCAATGCCTTCCTTCAGGAGAACATTACGGGGATGTCTGTGGTTCAGATTTTTGTTCAGGAGAAGCGCAAACTCCACCAGTTCGATGAGAGGAACTCCGAGTATCTCAAGGCCAATCTCCTATCCATTTCCTACTACGCGGTCTTTTACCCGGTGGTCAATATGCTTGGGGTTGTTGCCATCGCCCTGATCCTCTGGTACGGGGGAAATCAGGTTCTGGGGGAAACTCTGACCCTGGGCGCCCTGGTGGCTTTCATCCAGTATTCAGAACGCTTCTATAAACCCATCAGCGATCTCAGCGAGAAGGTCAACATCCTGCAAAGTGCCATGGCAAGTTCCGAGCGTATCTTCACACTTCTGGATACCCAACCGGAGATCGTCCCTCCTTCCCAACCGCTCAGGCCCGCAAAGATAGAAGGAAGAATCGAATTCAAGAATGTGTCCTTCGCCTACAACAAGGACACCCCGGTCTTGAAGAATATCGACCTGAGAGTGACCCCGGGAGAGAAGGTGGCCATTGTCGGAGCCACAGGAGCTGGTAAATCCACCCTCATCAATCTTCTATGCCGATTCTACGAGGTCCAGGAAGGAGAAATCCGCCTGGACGGAGTCCCTATTCAAGATCTGGACCTGGGCCTTTTGCGCCAGTCGATCTCCGTCGTGCTTCAGGATACCTTTCTCTTCAGGGGTAGCATTGGAGAAAACATCAGTCTGTGGGGGAGACCCCTCAGACAGCAGGAAGTGGAGAGAGCCGCCCGGCAGGTCCACGCACATGAATTCATTCAAGCTCTTGCAGGAGGATATACCACGCCCGTGGCGGAGAGAGGGGCTGGTCTCTCGGTGGGTCAAAAACAGCTCTTGGCTTTCGCGCGCGCGCTGGCCCATGACCCACAACTGCTGGTGTTAGATGAAGCCACTTCCTCAGTCGACACCGAAACCGAACTCCTGATCCAGGATGCTTTGGATCAACTCATGAAGGACCGGACCTGTTTGATCATCGCCCACCGGCTCTCCACGATCCAAAACTGCGATCGCATCATTGTTCTGCACAAAGGCGAAATCCGGGAGGAGGGATCCCATTTCGACCTCCTGAAAAAGCGGGGGATTTATTACAAGCTTTATCAGCTACAGTACAAGAACCAGGTGGGGCAGCTGAGCCGGCAGACCGCTGACCGCGGACAGCGG
>JACZQQ010000175.1 GCA_022545645.1 Acidobacteriota bacterium
CCGATCGCGATGGAAGGCGGCGGCTTCATAATGCTGTGTTTCCGAGGCCTGCAACATCTTCTGGGTCAGGCTGCGAATCAGTTTTTCGTTCTTCCCTTCCAGGAACAGGACCACATCTTTGACGGCCTGAGCGTACTCCTCCTGAGTGCAGAGTCCCCGAACACAGGGAGCCAGGCAGCGCTTGATATGGTATTCAAGGCAGGGCCGGTCAAGGTCTCCGTCAATATCCAGAGTACAGGTCCGCAGCAGGAAATGGCGGTTGATGATTTTGATGGTGTTGCGTGCCAATGAAGCAGGCAGAACGGGACCGAAGTACAGGGCTCCGTCCTCCAGGACTCTGCGAGTCAAAAGCACCTGTGGATAAGGTTCATTGACGGTGACTTTGATGTGCAGGAACGCTTTGTCATCCTTGAGTTTGACGTTAAATTTGGGCTGTTGCTTCTTGACCAGGTTACTCTCCAGGAAAAGAGCTTCCAGTTCATTATCGGTGACGATGTAATCCAGGTCCTGGATATGGTCCCTCAGGACCTCGGTTTTCTCATCGAGATTGCGAGAGACTTGGAAATAGGAACGGACACGGTGCTTGAGACTCTTGGCCTTGCCAATGTAGATCACTTTCCGGCTTGGGTCTTTGAAGAGATAGACCCCCGGCTTATCGGGAAGAGTTTCGAGTTTTTCCTCCAACACGCTTCGATTATACCAATGGTGTGCGGTGCGGTCGTGCAGTCGTGCTGTTGTGCTGTTGTCGTGTCGTGTGGGTCAGATCAGAGGGTCAGCCGGTCAGGTGGTCAGGTGGTCAGTGTTTTCTTGTCTGCTGCCTCCTGTCTCCTGTATTCTGTCTTCTGTCTTGTTCTTCATTGTGTTAAAGTGGCCTCAAAAGTCTATGAATCTTCCAAACTCCTTGACCGTAACCCGGATTTTTCTGATTCCTTTGCTGGTCGTTGTCCTGTTGACCGGACGCTTTGCAGACCGTGAGATTTTGGGGTTCATTGTCTTTGTCATCGCGGCTCTGACCGATTATTTGGATGGTTATTTCGCTCGCAAGCGAAAGCAAGTGACGACCCTCGGCAAGCTCCTGGACCCGATTGCCGATAAGCTGTTGATATCCGCTGCCTTCATCTCCCTGGTTGAACTGGGCATCGCCCCGGCCTGGATGGTGGTGATCATCGTGGGTAGAGAATTTGCCGTCACGGGCCTGCGCAGCATCGCGGCGGCTGAAGGATTTACCATCGATGCCTCCAAACTCGGAAAATCGAAAATGGCCAGTCAGGTGTTCTGCGTGGGCTGCCTGATCCTGGGATGGCGTTATCCTGATAGCATTTTCAACGCTACAGGCATCGCTTTCCTGTGGGTGGTGGTGGTGCTGGCCATCGTCTCCATGATCCAGTACTTTAAAAAGTTCTGGAGTCAGATCGACGAGAGCGTCAAATACCGCAAACGCCACGCCTCCAGACGACCCATCCGCATTCTACGAAGGCGCCGCAAAGACCTGAGTGCTCTGATCAACACGGAAAAAGCATCTTGAACGGGTGCGGATCAAGCTCGGCTGAATGATAAATCTTTGCCTCACGCTGGCAGATCCTTCCTTTGCCGCCTTAAATCAGAAAATCGCCCAATACACGGGGAAGGTCCCCTATATTGAGGTTCGCCTGGATTACCTGGCCGAGCCACAAGTACCCTCAGTTCAACCGGATCAGGGCACGGACTTCATCGTCACTTGCCGTCCCTCGCGCGAGGGAGGCCATTACCGAGGCCCGGAACAAGATCGACTGGACCTGCTGCAGAAGGCTGCCCACTCAGGCTTTTCATGGGCGGATCTGGAGCACGATGTCGAGGAGAGTCCAAACCTTCCCTCTTCCACTCGCATCGTCCGATCCTACCATTGCTTTGACCGTTTCCCCGAGGATTTGCCCTCTCGATTGCAGAGCATGAGAGAAACAGGCGGGGATGTGATCAAGCTGGCCGTCTCCGTCACCACCACACAACAACTGGCCACATTGCTGGAATGGATGGAGTCTGCGTTGGAAACCACTCCCTGCGTCATCTTAGGGATGGGAGATTTGGGTCAACCCTCCCGCTTGCTGGGAGGATTCTTGGGAAACAGCTGGACTTATGTGGCGGAAGACGAAAGCAGTAAGGTGGCACCCGGTCAACTCACCTTAAAAAAGGCCATGGAATGCTACCAGCTGCCCAACTGGACGAGTCCTCCCCATTTCTATGGCTTGCTGGGAAATCCGATAGCACACTCGCTGTCTCCGGATATCCACAACCAGCTCTTTCAACACCACCAATTGGAAAAGGTCTACCTTCCTCTTCTAGTTGACGATGTTGGGGTCTGGTTTGACTACATCGAGAAGAGCCGACTTTGCTTCGAAGGGTTTAGTGTCACCCTACCCTTTAAGACCGACGTCCTGAAAGTCGTCCAGCAAAAGACATCTCCCGTTGATTCCCTGAACACCTTGGCGAAAAGGGACTCCCAATGGGAGGGTCTGAATACCGACTATCCGGGCTTTCTCCATGCACTCAAGACACACGGCTCCTTGAAGGGCAAGACAGCGCTGGTTTTGGGCAATGGCGGAGTCGCCCACACTGTGGTGAAAGCCCTTCAGGACCAGGGAACGGAGGTGACCGTGGTTGGACGGAATCGGGATAAGGTGTCCCACTTCGCCAAACGGTACGGTTGCCGCTATACTTTGTTTTCTGATTTACCGATGGCTGCTGATCTCTGCGTGAATGCTACTCCTGTTGGGCAGTTCCCCAATATCCAGGATTCTCCGTTAACGAGCGATCAACTTGACTTTGAAGTGATTTATGACCTGGTCTATCGCCCCGAGCAAACTCAATTGCTGGAGTTGGCGGGCCGCCGAGGATTGAAAACCATTTCGGGCATGGAAATGTTCGTTGAACAGGCAGCTCTTCAATTTACTGCCTGGACGGGCCTTTCTCCCGAGCGGCAAATGCTGAGGGAGATCATTCGAAAAGCTACAGGGAACAGCTGACAACAGACCACTAGTGTATAAATTCCTTTTACCTCCACTTCACTAAAAGCCATCTAAAATGGAGCGAACGAAAGCAAGAAAGAACTCTGCTCCTCAGCAACTTTCCAAATCGCCAAAAATCCCGTGGACCTATCTTCTCATGGGGCTCGTCCTTTTATTGGTTTGCTTCATTCGGTTGAGGCTACTGGCAACCCCTCTGGAGCGCGATGAGGGAGAGTACGCTTATATGGGACAATTACTTCTTCAGGGCGTTCTTCCCTACGTTGAAGCCTACAACATGAAATTTCCCGGAATATATTTTATCTACGCAATCGTCCTAGCAATCTTTGGAGAGGAATCGTCTTCCATCCATTTTTCACTCCTCTTGGTCAATCTAGGCACATCAATACTCATTTTTCTGCTTGGGAAACGCCTACTCAACAGAACGGTTGGTATGGTTGCGTCAGTGAGTTTTCTGATGGTCACACTGAGCCCTTCCATACAAGGAATCTGGGCTAATTCCGAGCATTTCATTGTAGCTTTCGCCATCGCCGGTATTTTATTGTTGCTCATTGCAGTTGAAAAAGATCATCTAGGACTATTGTTCCTATCTGGTCTTCTCCTTGGAAGCGCATTCCTGATCAAGCAACCTGGCGTTTTCTTCGCACTGTTCGGAATCGTATATCTCAGTTGGATGCTCAAGGAAAAGCTTCCAGTTTCTTTGAAGGAATTCTGCTTAAGAGTAGGAGTGTTGATCATTGGAATTCTCATGCCGATTGTCTCAGTCATGATTCTCTATTCCATCACCGGTAACTTCGGTGCTTTCTGGTTTTGGACGTTTGAGTACGCTTTTCAATATGCTTCCCTGATTTCGGTTTCCCAGGGTATGACCCTCTTGCAAATGAGGTTGGTAGAGATATGGAGTCCCAATTTCCCCATAGCCCTGGGAGCGCTGCTAGGCTTGACGGCACTGATGTTCAACAATGATCTAAAACCACGGAGCGTTTTCCTGTACGGGTTTTTCATCGCTTCATTCTTATCGATTTGTCCCGGCTTTTATTTTAGACCCCACTATTTTGTGCTTCTGGTACCTGCGGTCTGCTTGCTAACGGGTACGGGTATCCATTGGTTAGCCCAAAAGATCACCCCATCCAATAAACGGTGGGTTGCATTATCTTGTGTAGTCGCTGTACTTGTCGTGTATCCCCTTGTCACACAAAGAACATTTTTCTTTCAGCTTTCGCCGCTGGAAGCGAGTCGAGCCGTTTACGGGATGAATCCATTCCCTGAGGCTGTTGAGATCGCAAGCTATATTGAGGAGAACACGGATGAAGAGGATATGATTGCGGTCATTGGATCAGAACCACAAATCTACTTTTATTCCAAAAGAAGAGCCGCAACTGGATTTCTCTATACGTATGCACTGATGGAACCGCACGATTTTGCCCTCGAGATGCAAAGAGACATGATCCATGAGATTGAATCCAACAAGCCAAAATATATTATTTTAGTTAACATTCCCACGTCCTGGTTGATGCGCCCTGACTCAGAACGCCTATTGATCGAGTGGGGGGAACAGTATCTTCATCAGGATTACACACTGGCGGGGGTGGTCGATATCATTTCTCCGGAAGTTACGATTTATAAGTGGGACCAGGAAGCCGCTTCTTATTCTCCCACTTCAAGGTGGAATCTTCTGATCTTTGAAAGGGCGGAAAGCGGCTGAACAACAGACAACTGACAACTGAAATCTGAAAATGACTAAGGTAAGTGAGCCCTTCTCCGTTCGCGTTCCGGCCAGCACCAGCAATCTGGGATCCGGTTTTGATACCGTTTCTGCGGCTTTAAATCTTTATTTGACCGTACAGGTGGAGCCCACGGATGGGAAGCAGATCGAGTGGGTCCAAGGAGCCGATTCCGGTCCCTCTTTCTCAGAAAAGGATAATCTGATTGCCCGGTCCATGCATGAAGCCTTTTCGCTTCTGGGGATTCAACCGCCCGGGCTGCGAATCCGCATGGACAATCCCGTTCCACTCAAGCGGGGACTGGGAAGCAGTGCCGCCGCCATCATTGCGGGCATCAAGATAGCGGAAACGATCAGTGGTTCAGCTTTCGACACCGACCGGATCTTCCAGGTCGCCTATCCGCTCGAAGGCCATCCCGACAACCTGTCCGCCAGCCTGCTGGGAGGTTGGGTTTTGTCGTGGACCAGCGATGACCGAATGCAGGCTGAAAAACTTCTCTCTACCTTATCCTGCCGGTTTGTCCTGGCGATTCCTGAGGCAACCATCTCCACAAGCGAGGCCCGAGCCATTCTGCCCCGAAAGTATTCTCTTCAAGACGCGACCCACAATGTGCAGCGCTGCGCTCTGCTGATTCACGCCTTAAACAGCGGGCGAAAGGACCTGCTGCGTGAAGCCACTTCTGACCGTCTCCATCAGTCGTTTCGCGCACAACTGGTTCCAGGTATCCAACAGCTACTCGATCTTGAAAATCTTGACCCCGAACTATCCGCCTCGCTCCTGGGAATTTCCATCAGTGGCTCTGGCTCGGCCGTCATTGCACTGGTTGATGATCACGAGGAAGAGATCGGAGGCTGGATGCTGGAAACTCTTTCGGCACAAGACACCCAGGCTGGTTTCCGGGTATTCGATCTCGACACAGCGGGTGCCCAGGTGCTTTCCCACGGTGATACAATCAAACCATGACCGATCGATACTCCCGCCAGATTCTCTTTTCTGCCATCGGAGAAGCGGGACAGAAAAGGATTAAGGCATCCAAAGTTGTACTCGTCGGCTGTGGAGCCCTGGGTACGGTCAGCTCAGAGATGTTGACGAGGGCTGGGATCGGTAAGTTGACACTGATCGACCGCGACTTTGTGGAGGAGAGCAATCTTCAGCG
>JACZQQ010000176.1 GCA_022545645.1 Acidobacteriota bacterium
CTGGAACTTGGAACTTGAAACCTGGAACGCGCGTGAGCGCGCTTATCCGTTGACCAGCATTGCTGCCAGGAGGGGAACCATGATCTCGTGATGACCGGTTAAGGCAATTCCCGTTCCTGTTCCCGAAACGGGACGTTCCACGACATTTTTGGTCGGTCGGTAGTGCTGGATAAAGTCGAGATTGGCGGTGGTGAAATCCTGCAATGGCTGTCCCGAGTTTCTCACCAGGGACACCGCTTTCAAGAAAACCTCCGGCAGGATTACTGCCGATCCCAGATTCAAGTAAACTCCTCCCCCATGAAGAAGCGATACCTGCTGGGTGAAGATTCGGAAATCGATTTGTGAACCCTTTCCCATGGCTTCTCCGGAAGCCTTGGGATGGTTGTGAATAATATCGGTACCCATGGCGATCAGGACGGCCAAGGGGATGTCTTTTTGGTGTGCCTTCAACATCAGGGACAAATCAGGATATCGGGTGTCGTAGTGCTGCAGGAACTCGCCCACGGACTCCCCGATGCCCTGTCCCTGGCTGGCCCCCTTGTTGATGGCCTGATTCAAGAACTCTCCCGTTTCTCGAGCCATTCCAAAAGCTCCGGTACTCAGCTGCGACTCCACCTCCTCTGAGGTAGAACCGCTCAATGCGATCTCGAAGTCATGGATCATCCCGCTTCCGTTGGTGGCAAGTGCGGTCACGAACCCTCGCTCCATAAGGTCAATGAGCACGGGCGCCAATCCCACTTTGACAACATGGCCACCAAACCCCCAGATAATGGCCCGCCCTTTTTTCCGTGCTTCTCGAATCTTTTCCACCAGAGTCCGCAAGTCATTGGCGGCAAGAAGTTTGGGCAGCGACTCGATAAAAGCCGAGATCGAATCTTCGCCTAAGGGCCGAGCAAAGTGATCCACATTGACCTTACTGGGACGGGAATCCAGCGGATAATCCTTGATTTTCCGGGCCTTGAATTCTTTATGCTTGGACATGTCGGGAAAAAAGCTTTCCTAAAGCTCGTCCTGTGTGTGATTTTCTTGATTTTACGACCTTCTCCGGAGGACCCACGGCGACAACTCGACCTCCCCCTTTTCCTCCCTCCGGACCCAGATCAATGATCCAATCCGCACATTTGATGACTTCCAGATTGTGTTCGATCACGATCACGGTGTTCCCACGATCAACGAGCCGATTGAGGATGTCAAGAAGCTTTTTGACGTCCTCGAAATGGAGCCCCGTGGTCGGTTCATCGAGGATATACAGCGTCTTGCCGGTTGAACGCTTACTGAGCTCACGCGCTAACTTAACCCGTTGGGCTTCCCCGCCCGATAGCGTGGTGGCCGATTGTCCCAGTCTAACGTAACCCAGACCAACGTCCAAAAGGGTTCGCAGCTTGATCTGGAGGCGGGGAAGATTCTCGAAGATAGGATAGGCTTTCTCAATCCTCATCTCGAGAACATCCGCAATCGAATATCCCTTGTACTTGATAGACAGTGTCTCCCGATTGTAGCGGGCTCTCTGGCAAGCTTCACAGGTCACGTAGACATCGGGGAGAAAGTTCATTTCAATCCTGCGCAGCCCATCTCCCCGGCACACCTCACAACGTCCTCCTTTGACATTGAAACTGAAGCGTCCCGGTTTATATCCTCGGACGCGAGATTCCGGCAGTAGAGCAAAAAGCTCTCGGATCGGGGTAAAAACCCCCGTATAGGTGGCAGGATTGGAGCGCGGGGTCCGCCCAATGGGGGACTGGTCAATCTCAATCACCTTGTCGATCCTCTCCACTCCACGTATGGCACGGTGCAGCCCGGGTTCCAGTAGAGAACGATAGAGCTGGCGGGAAAGGGCACGATAAAGCACATCATCGACCAGTGACGACTTTCCAGAACCTGAAACTCCAGTTACAGCAATCAACAGACCCAGGGGAAAGATCACATCGATGTTTTGAAGATTGTGATGACGAGCGCCTAAGATCTCGATGTTCCCTCCATTGCCTTCGCGGCGCTGCGCCGGCACAGAAATCTCGCGACTTCCATTGAGATATTGGGCCGTCAGCGACTCCGGTTGCCTCAGGACCTCAGACAAGCTGCCCCGTGCTACGACGTGACCTCCGGCGCTACCGGCACCCGGTCCCAAGTCCACCAAATAATCGGCGCTTCGAATCGTATCCTCATCATGTTCGACCACGATGACCGTATTGCCCAGATCACGCAGCTCTTTGAGCGAACCCAGGAGCCTTTGGTTGTCCCGCGAGTGGAGTCCAATGGAAGGTTCATCCAAAACGTACAGGACACCTCGCAGGCGGGACCCAATTTGAGTGGCAAGGCGAATCCGCTGAGCCTCGCCACTGGAGAGTGAAACCGCCTTTCGATCCAGGGTCAGATAGGAAAGCCCCAGGTTCAGTACGAAGTCTAACCGATGGCGAATCTCTTCCAGAATTTGTCCGGCAATCGATTCCTGCCGCGAGGAAAGGGAAATCTTAGTTACAGCTTTCAAGCAGTCATCCAAGGTGAGGTGACAATAGTCAGAAATGCCCAGACCGTTCACTTGAACGGCCTCACTTTCGGGTCGCAAACGAGTGCCACGGCAGGAGTGGCAGGGGCCTTCCCTCATAAAACTCAACAAGTGCTGGCGCCGCCTGTCACTACCCGTAGCGTGAACTCTCCTTTTAAACCAGTGATCCAGGCCGCGAAAGCGCGACCGATAGATATGGCCCGCAAAACGGAATTGGATAGGATCCTCAGTACCCTCTTGGAGGGCCTTCAGTACTTCTTGGGGGTACTTGGAAAAGGGGGTGGCCGACTTGACCTTAAAGGTCTCCAGCAGGATTCTCATCGACTCCTGGAAAAAGTGGCTGAATTCTTTATCGGACAGAACAATCTTGAGGTCCTTCAAAGGCTTTTCGGGGTTTTCGATCAGCCTTTCCAGGTTCACGTGAAGCTGGGAACCGAGTCCTTCACAGCGAGGACAAGCTCCGAATTGACTGTTAAACGAGAAACTTCGAGGCTCCAGGGTAGGAACATTAATTCCACAATCGATGCAGGCCATGGTTTCCGAAAAGAGAATCTCAGGGCCATTGATCATAGACACGGTGACCAGTCCCTGGGCCATGCGGATGGCATGGCGCACCGAGTTCTCCATTCTGTCACGGAACTCTTCATCGATGAGAAGCCGGTCCACGACGATGTCGACACTGTGATTCTTCCTCTTATCCAAGTCAGGAGGGTTCTCCAGCGTGACCACAGAGCCATCAACACGGACTCTGACAAATCCTTCCCTATAGTACTTTTCGAATAATTTCTTGAACTCTCCTTTGCGCTCCCGAACCACCGGAGCCAAGATCATGATCCGACTGCTTTTCGGCAGTTCGAAAATACGCTTCACCATCTGATCGACGGATTGCCTGCTGATGGGCTGGTGGCAATTGGGGCAGTGCGGCGTACCCACACTGGAGAACAACAGCCGTAAATAGTCGTAAATCTCCGTGATCGTACCCACCGTGGAGCGAACGCTCTTGACGGTGGTTTTCTGGTCGATAGAAAGGGCTGGAGAAAGCCCTTCGATGGAATCCACATCCGGTTTCGCCATCTGCTCCAAAAACTGGCGTGCGTAGGTGGAAAGCGACTCAATGTAACGCCTCTGCCCCTCGGCGTAGAGAGTGTCAAAGGCCAGGCTTGATTTTCCCGAGCCACTCAAGCCGGTCACGACGGTCAACTGATTTCGTGGAATGTCCAGATCGATGTTTTTGAGATTATTCTCGCGGGCGCCCCGAATAGAGATCTGCTTCATGGGTCAACCTTTTATTGTCGAGGAGTTGAGAGTTGAGGTCAAGCCAGTTGGTACGAGGGTGCGGTCGTGCGGTCGTCACCCCGTGACGTAGTGCTGTGGTGCTGTGGTGCTGAGCATAGTCTCTTGAACCCCGAAGGGGCGCATGGAATAGCCAGGGGTAAGCCCCTGGAAATCAGAGCCCAAGAATAGAGCCCTGTAAGGGCGGCACAGAAGAGTAAGCCCGGGGAGCCGTGGGCTTTACTTACTGGAGGGCGAGTTTTCGGCTGAGAAGACGGCCGTCTCGGACAAACTGGATCTCCAGCACTGCATCCGTGACCGCTTCCAGGCTCTCTCGAATGTCGACATGGGAGGAAACGTCCCGGCCGTTGACCTGGGTCAGAACATCCCCTGCTTGAAATCCCACCTTGCTGGCGGGACTGTTGGGTAATACCGTTCGAACAAGAAGACCGTGCCCGCTGGGGCACTTAAAATATTTCGCCAACTGCGGTGTGAGTGGATCAACCACCAGTCCCAGATCCAGATGGGGGGGCAACACGATCCGATGGATCCTGACCTGCTCTTCCGGTCTTTCATTCTGGTTCCACAATGAAGGAACCTCCAAACGCCATGAAACCACCGGACCTTTGTCCTGGCGTTCGCTCAAAACAGCAGACAATTTGTGGAGATTCCCTTCGCGAAGAACCGACAGACTCACGGCACTCCCTGCACCTCTCCAGCGAATCGCCTGATACAGATCACGACGACTTTGGACCCGCTGGTCATCAATCCTCACGATCACGTCACCGCTTTTCAACCCGGCCCTCTCTGCGGGACTTTCCGGGATGACCTTGTCGACCCGCACCTCCCCGACATCAGGATCAGGCATGATGCCCAACCATCCAGCCTTAATGTTTTTCCTGTCTGTTAGAATACGCCGGACCGAGGAGGCCACGACCTGAGAGGGTAGTACTTTCCAAACCCGAATCGTCTTGCTGAAAAGATGGGGGTGACTTCGCTTCACAATGGCCACCAACTGGCCCTCTTCGCCCAGTACAAGGCCGCCCGCCACGGTGTAGCGGGCCGGCTTCACCCTGCCCGTGGGCACGATTTGCAGTTCTCCCTCAGGAAGTGATTCCTCCCCACTAAACTTGACCACACTCGGAGAAGTGATCATCCAGTCTGCTCCCGTCCAGGAAACAAATTGAAGGCCCTTCTCCTGGAAAGACGAACTGAACTTCAGGGCGTGTCCTTCAAGTCCTCGAGACTCCAGAACCACCAGTGCAATCCGCTCATCCACCCCAACCAGCTGGGCCGAATGTTTCTTGCCATCAAACGTGGTCACCGAGACATGGGTTCCCGGCATACTTAGTTCCGGCCAGTAACTCCCCACATAGGACACGATATGCCCTTGAGCATCGATGATCGCACCCTGTAGCTCCGCCACTTCATGAACGCGGATCTCAGGAAGATAGCGGCTTTCATGAACCACTCCCGAGAACTCCCGATCGAGATAGACCCTGACCAGTGAATGTTTAAAGTCTTTCTGGGCCTGAAGAGGGATCAAGGAGCCAAAGCATAAGAGAAGAAATAGAAAAGAGATCAGGGAAAGGCCCCTCTGCCTGTATGCGGAGCGAACCTGCACCTCTCTTTTCCCCCTACTCTCTGTTTTCATTTCTCTTTTCTCTGCGCGCGAAGCGCGCTGTTCAGTAGCTCGCATGTTCCAGGTAAAAATCGTGATTCAGATGGGTTGTCTGGATTCTGATTCGAGAGGGCAACCGCAAGATATACTCTGACTCAGAGGGACCGCTCAAAATCACATCCACATAAGGAGCAGGAGCCTCACGGGCATCCACCCGTTGGAGATCATCGCCGGATAGGGACTCCTCTTGGACAACGACAGGGGAGCTTAACATCGCCTCCTGGGTCACCTGAGATTCCCTCACCCATAGAAAGCCTACCGAAAACAAAGTCACCACAGCAACGACGAAAACGGGTCTCCAGTAGGCCTGCCACCCGGAAACCGGATCCTCCAACAGCCTGCGATGAACCCGTGACGATAAATCGCTGGGGGATTCGACCGATTCTCCCAGCAAACGGCTGAGCTTTTCCATC
>JACZQQ010000177.1 GCA_022545645.1 Acidobacteriota bacterium
ATCGATGATGGCAACTGAGTTGGATGCGCCACCGTACATTTGGTTCACCAGGGAACTTCCCGGCTTCTCGGGTGCCACTTCATCTACCAGGGTGGTGATCACCTGTTCCTGGCCGGTCAGGATTTCGCTGAGTTGCCTGCTGTAAAGCGCTCTTTCCCGCCTCTCCTCAGTGCTTTTGGCTGTCCATTCCAGGTGCGCTTCCCGATTGTAAATGTGCAGGAACTTGACGGGCATTCCGCCACCTTCCCACTTCTTGACAAGTTTTTGTGTGGCCGCAACCTGCGCCAGGTAGGGCGGTCAGGTGGAGCTGCCCGTCTCCAGCACCACGATCTTTTTCCCTTTGTAGTCACTCAAGCGGTAGGTTGTCCCATCGAGGGACTGGAGTGAAAAGTCCGGTGCCATCACTACATTCTCCTTGTACTTCAGGAGCTCATCACGGGACTGAGAGAATGCGGGTAAAGAGAAAAAAACCACCAGGGACAGGGTAAAGAACAGAGTAAAAAGGACCTTAGAACCTTTCATCCGATCTCCTTCCTTCAAAATAACATTCAAAGTGTCTATTGGATGCCAACACACTTCACATCAACGTCTCCAACACCTTTTCCACATCAGCGGCATCCACGACCTTGGCCTTGAAGGCCAGGTTTCCATCTTTGTCCACAATGAAGACGCCGGCAGGAACCGAGCCGTAGGTCTTGTAGACGGTCTGTTCCATATCATCCACCAGAACCTTGGCGGTCATCCTTTGGCCGCTCTGGGCGCCGACCTGAAAGCGCAACCCCTTGGCCCTCTCATATTTTGAAAAGTAATCGTCCGCCTGCCAACCGAAGTCTTGCTCTGCGGTGTAAACGGTAAGAAAAGTGACCCCTTTTCTTCTGTACTTCTTGGTCAATCCGATGATGGGTTTAATCTGTTCAATAAAGGGCATGGTGGTGGAGCTTCCGAACTGGAGCACCACGATCTCCCCTTTGAGGTCGCTTAGACGGTATTCTTTGTCGGCTAGATCCTTGAGCGTAAAGTCAGGGGCCGCTGCCTCGATTTGAAGGCTCTCAAATTCCTTTGGGAAAGCTGAAGTAGAGGAGAAAACGACCAGAAGCACACCAAGTCCCCAGCCCGAGATCAGCCGATGTTTTCTCATCTTGGATTTACCCACTACTGACATTATAGGACGAACGGAAGACGTCGTTGATTTTCTGGGAGAAATTGTATCCTGGCCAACAAAAGGAGTCAACGCTGATAGCGCTTCGCGCGGTTGCTTCTTTCCACTGAACGTCATAGCATGAGGAAGTTCACGGAGGGAGTTCGAGGCGCATAACGGAGGTACGATCAGATGCCTGAACAATCCTACGATCTGGCCATTGTGGGAGCCGGGCAAGCCGGCTGCACACTAGCGGGCAATATTGCCCAAAAGGGTGTAAATTCGACCACCGGCGAGCCGCTGAAAATTGCTCTTCTTGATCGAGGTCCCTACTTCAAGGGAAAGCCCAACCCCGGATATGGTGCTCCAGAGCGACGGCAGATGTTTACCAACATCTCCCTTGAATTTCGCAACCGGTATGTCTTTCGCACCGGCCTGAAGAGTGGGGGCAAGCGAAAGATCCCTCTGAAACCGGGTGAGGAATCCTTCCTTCAGGGGACGGCTGCCATCTTTGGAGGGGGTACTCTCCATTATACGGCCATTACCCGCGTCCCTTATCCGGTGGACTTCCAGGTGTGGGCGGAGGAAACGGGTGCCGATTTGGGCTATCAAACCCTGAAGCCTTTCGCCGAGCAGATTACCCGCGACTTCAACATCCACGCCAGGCCAGAGGCCATGATGACTCGAGCGGACCTTCTGTTTCGAGACGCTGCTCGATCGATGGGCTACTCCCCCGTGGACGCCACCATTGCCAAGAAGAACTGTCTTCTCTCCGGGTATTGCGACGGGCCCAACATGTGCAGGTACGATGCTCGCCAGGGAAGTTTTATAGCCTATCTGCCCATCGCTGAGGAGCGTGGGGTCGATATGATTCCCGACACCAGAGTGGAAAGAGTACTCTTTGAAAAAAAGGGTGCGCAGGTTCAGGTCAAGGGAATCGAGTACACCCAAAACGGTGTTCGCCATACGCTGGAGGTACCGCGTGTTCTGGTGTCCTGCGGCAATTATGGCACTCCACCCCTCTTGTACCGTTCCGGCTACGGACCTAGAGAACTGGTGGATGGTGAGCTGGTGGTGGAGAATCGAAACGTGGGACGCCACACCGATAACCGCCCCTCGGTCCCGGGTCCCATCGGTGTTTTTGACGAGCCCGTTAGCGACGGGGAGTTTCATCATGAGCAGGCTTACTATGTCTTTCACGATCAAAACTCGGACCATCGCTACGAGCGCGTGACCTTCAACATCCGCGCCCACCGAATTCCCTATCCGCATCAGGTGGCCTTGGCTGCCGAGGGGTCTGGGTTTGGCCGCCAGCACAAGGAGTTTATGCGACAATTCGCGGATCCTGGCAAGATGACCAAAACCCGAAGGGAAATGGCCAGTCAAACCCGGTCCAGTATCGAGCTGGTACGGCCCCGCACCATCCGTGGGTGGATCAATGAATGGGGCGAGCAGATCTATGCCGGAAACGATCCCGCCATCATCAAACATCTGGAGCAGGGGCGCGAGCTGATCTATGAAATGCTCAAGAAGATGGGAGCTCGAGAAATCCGGGGAATGGATCGCCCGCTACGGGTCCGTCACCTTGCCACCTATGTCGGTTCCTGCATTATGGGAGCAGATCCCAAGAGCTCGGTGGTGGATCCCTATTTTGAATCCCATGACATTGACGGACTCTTTGTCTGCGATGGAAGCACCGTACCCAGAACAGCCTCCCAGGGGTATGCAGGGACGGTGGCCACCCTGGCCCTGTTCGCCTCTTCCCGCATCGTCGAGCGGCATTTCCAGAGAGGTTAGAGCGCCGAGCGCGTTCCTGTCTTCTTCTCAATGCCAGTTGTCTATTGTCAGTTGTTTGGGGTCCGTGGTCTGTGGAGGGAATGGAAATGTCTGAAGATCAAGCCAACGATTTTTCGGTGGTGGAGGGTCATAAATACATGAGCCTCACCACCTTTCGAAAGAGCGGAAAACCCGTCTCTACACCCGTATGGTTTGTGGAGAAGAATGACAAGCTCTGCGTGTGGACGCAGTTAAACTCAGGTAAAGGGAAACGCCTTCGCCACGATTCCAGAGTGACCCTTGCTCCCTGCACGATGGGTGGGAAAGTCACTGGACCCACGGTGGAGGGGATCGCTCGCATCGTCTCACCCCAGGAAAAGGAGGAGGTCAGGCTGTTACTTCTGGCCAAATATGGTTGGATGCAGCGGTTGTTCTCCTTTATTCACCGCCATGATGAGATGATGGTACTGGAGATCGCAGACCGTTGACCAGCTGACCGAAGGTCGGCGGACATTCTAAATCACAAATCCTAAATTCAAAATTCGAAACTCGAAACTCGAAACTCGAAACTCGGAACATGTCTAGCCCGGATTATGCATAGATTCTTGTCACGAAGAGACGAAAGCGGCCGACCTGAGTGCGTTGCGCCACGCGCGACAGAGGTCCCCGCAAACGTACTGAATGGTACGTTGAGGAGGCCGACCGAGCGCAACATGGGCAGGGAGGATGATTTCGTCTCTGCAGTAAAGAATTTATGCATATTCCGGGCTAAGATCCCTTTGTCTTTTGCAATGGGGCTGGTCTTTGTCGGGACCAGCCTTTTGGCCAACGACGACCGGGTGATTCGGGCCCGGTACATAGAGGCTCCCATCGTCATTGACGGCATTCTGGACGAGCTGGCCTGGACTCTTGTGGAACCGGCCACCGACTTTGTTCAGACCAACCCTGTGCAAGGGGAGCCGGCCACGGAGCGCACCGAGGTGCGCCTTCTTTACGACGATGACAACCTTTATGTAGGGGTCTACTGCTTTGACTCCGCGGGTGAAAAGGGAATCGTGGTCAATGATGTGACCCGGGATTATGAGTCCTTTGAAAACGATCATTTTGCTCTGGTGCTGGACACCTTCGATGATGACCGCAATGGATTCCTGTTTGGCACCAACCCCAAAGGAGCGAAAAGGGATGCCCAGACAGTCGGAGACGGCACCAGTATCAACTTTGATTGGGATGGGATCTGGCACGTGAAGGCACAAACGACCGAGCAGGGATGGCAGTTGGAGATGGCCATCCCCTTTAAGACCCTGCGCTTTCGAGAGGGAGACAATCAAACCTGGGGTGTGAACTTCCTGCGAAACATCCGCCGCAAGAACGAAGTGACCCACTGGTCGCTGGTGACTCGACCTTACCGGATGAATCGAGTTTCTCTGGCCGGGACCCTCGAGGGCCTGGGCGGCATCCGTCAGGGCCGTAACTTCTACTTGAAGCCCTATCTTTCCACCCCCATTACTCGCCGGGAAGGCGATGATGTGGATTTCATGCCGGAAGTCGGCATGGACGCCAAGTATGGCGTCACTCCCGGCCTGACTCTGGATTTGACGCTGAACACCGATTTTGCTCAGGTTGAGGCCGACGTGCAGCAAATCAACTTGACTCGATTCAGCCTCTTCTTCCCTGAGAAACGGGATTTCTTTCTGGAGAACTCCGGCATCTTTGAGTTTGCTAACACGGGTCGGCGCTTCGGGAGGCCAGATCTCATTCCCTTCTTTAGCCGCAGAATAGGCATCGAGCAAGGGGAGATCGTTCCCATTTTGGGAGGCGTGCGATTCAGTGGCAGGGCGGGTCAATACACCATGGGAATCCTCTCCATGCAGACCGACGAGTTTGAGGCAACGCCCTCCACTAATTTTTCGGTGTTTCGACTCCGCCGCGACATCTTGCGCAACTCCGACATCGGCGGGTTGTTCGTCAACAAGAAGGTCAACGGCGGAGATTTCAATCGGACCTACGGGGCCGACGTTAATTTGAAATTCTTGACCTATTTGAACATTTCTTCCTACATCCTGAAGACGGACACCACGGGCATCGACTCTCAGGAACTAGCGGGAGCTTTTGGTGCTCGCTGGAGCGATCTCTTCTGGGATATCGAAGGTGAATATCTGTCCATTGAAGATAATTTCAACCCTGAAGTGGGTTTTGTACCGCGCCCGGGAATTCGAAAAACCTTTGGCGAGTTCGCCGTGAAACCCAGACCCGGTGAGAGCATTGGGTGGATCCGCCAGTTCAGGCCTGGCGTTACACTCGATTACATTACCGATCAGAATAATGTTTTGCAGACTCGTGTCCTTGATGGCAGCTTCACGATTGAATTGCAAAACGGCGGCGAAATCCGCTTCGGTCACAAATCAAGGTTCGAGCGCCTGGAGGTGCCCTTTGCCATTCGGCCGCCTCAGGAAATTCCAGTGGGAGACTATCAGTTCGCAGACTTTTCCGTCTCCTTCTTTACCGACCGCAGCCGCGTATTTAGCGGCGATGCGGGCATTGAGAGCGGCGAGTTTTTCGACGGAGAGAAGGACTCCTACCGGTTAGGCTTTCAGCTGCAGCCCAGTTATCATTTTCTGGCAGAGGTGGGCTGGGAGCACGACGACGTTCGCCTGCCCTCGGGAGACTTCACCAACAATCTGGTCACCTCTCGTTTTCGCTATTCCTTCAACACCACCACCTTCTTAAACGCCCTCATTCAGTACAACAGTACCCTCAAGGAGGTTTCCAGCAACATCCGTTTCAACTGGATCTACAAACCCCTCAGCGATTTTTTCCTGGTCTACAATGAAAGGCGTGCCTCCACGGGAGAGG
>JACZQQ010000178.1 GCA_022545645.1 Acidobacteriota bacterium
TTTTTAAAAATAAACCTCTATAGCCCTAGAGCGAACAGATCGGGACAATCAGTCCTGTAAGAGTGTAAGGGGTATACAATGATTCCATATCATGAACGAAGGGCCACGGCCTAAACCACCAGCGCCACCTCCACCAACACCTAAACCTCCCAGCCCTCCTCCTGGTTAGGTGCCTAGAGCGTCCTCTCCATCAGCAAATACAACACATCAGTGCGGTCACCCTTGTCTCTTGCATCTGGAGTCTCAGAATTGAAGACTTCCAGGGTGAGGTCACATTTGCTCACTAATGCCGACATCGTCAAGATGTTCTTGCCGGTGGACATTAAGAAATCCTTAGAATGGTCCTTCCGAAGGGCTCTGCCCACCGAGAAAGAGACCTGATGACGGGATGACACGGTTGGCTATTCGTATGACCCGAAATACCGGAATCTGAAAAGTCTTTCAACCTATCTCTCGTTTAGATATGGTATTGCCATCGTCTGGACCCCAAAAACTTCAAGAACCTATGACCTCTGTGGTTCATGGTTGACCCGCAGCTCTGGATTTCCTTAAATGAGGTTGTCAACAGCGGCAACAAATGGGGTGTTCTAATGTACGAATACGAAAATACATTGAGAGAGACGGCCCGGGCCCTGGTAGCCCCGAACAAGGGTATCCTGGCAGCCGACGAGAGCTTCAGCACCATTGAAAAACGGTTCAAGACGATCGATGTGGCTTCTACGGCGGACAGTCGTCGAGCCTATCGCGAAATCCTTTTCACCACTTCCGGGTCCAACGAGTTCATCAGTGGCGTCATTTTGTTTGATGAGACGATCCGACAGACCACCTCGGAGGGCCAAGCCTTTACCGATGTTCTCCTGAAACAGGGGATCATTCCAGGCATCAAGGTAGACAAGGGCACTACACCCTTACCCTTCAGCCGTGGAGAGAAGATCACTGAAGGGTTGGACGGTCTCAGAGCCCGTTTGAAGGAGTATCGGCAGCTGGGGGCCAGATTCGCCAAGTGGAGAGCGGTTCTTGCCATTGGAGAGGAGACTCCATCCCGCTACTGCATTCATTGCAACGGGCATGCTCTGGGCAGGTATGCTGCCCTCTGTCAGGAAGAAGACCTGGTTCCCATTGTGGAGCCCGAAGTTTTGATGGAAGGAGCTCATAGTATAGACCGTTGTGAAAAGGAGACCGGCAAGACCCTGGAAGCGGTCTTTGGCGCCCTGGATGAGAGTGGTTTACTCCTGGAAGGAATCCTATTGAAACCCAATATGGTTCTGCCTGGGAAGGACTGCACCATTCAGGAGCATCCAGAGGAAGTCGCGGAAGCCACTCTGCGATGTTTTCTCCGTCATGTTCCAGCGGCTGTTCCCGGCCTGGTCTTTCTCTCAGGCGGGCAGTCTGACCTACAGGCCACGAAGAATCTGAATGCCATGAATGCCATGGGCAAGTTCCCATGGGAACTCAGCTTTTCCTTCGGCCGCGCCCTCCAGGCCCCGGTTCTCGAGGCCTGGCAGGGGGAGAGCCGGAACATCGAAGCCGCCAAGAAGGCCTTCTACCACCGCGCCAGCTGCAATGGGGCTGCTCGCAGCGGAAGCTACAATGAAGCAATGGAAAAGGAAGTGGCCCAATTTGGGCCCTGAGGCTTGGCACGGTTCGGCGACCGCCGGCCTGGAAGCTACCTGCGGTCTCCGGCTTGGACTGCAACAGCTCTGGCTAGCGTGCGGTAGGCCCCGGGCTGAGATAAACTCAGGCCGGACTGAAGGCCCGGCGGCTCAGCCACCCGAGCACAAAGCTCCTAGACGTGGTCAAGGAGTATGGGGGAGCCTAGCTTGTTGTCGTAGCGCGGCCGAAAGCGGGAGGTGTTGTAGAGCCTCTCCACGTTGACCCGACGAGGAGGAGATGCAGGATCGGGTAAGGTGGTATGGTGGTAACGGCCGTCTTGGACCGAGACCATCTGACCTGTCATTCCCTTGCTGATCAGGTCCATGGCGTTGTTGGCAAAAGTCGTGGCAATGAGACTGTCCAGTGAGTCGGGATCCCCGCTGCGTAGATCATAGGTGAGATCGGAGGTCATAGTCTCCTCTCCAGTTCGGCGTCGAATCTCCGCCGCCAAAGCATGACCGATGTCCCCCGTCTTGCGGTGACCGTAGGCATCAGCCTCGCCGAACTCTGCCTTCTGTTGTCCTCGCCAGGTGGCCCCCTCAGAAATCACGATCAGGGAGTAACGACTGGGGGCATTGTATTTGTCCTCGACCAGCAAGCGACAGATCGTCTCCAGGTCAAAAGGGTATTCTGGTATCAGGCAGCGGGTGGACGTAACGTAGGCCGTATAAAGGGCCGTAAAGCCTGACTCGCGTCCGAACATCCGAAACACGGCGATGCGTTCATGCGAGCCCACTGTCGTGCGTTGGCGAGTAATCAATTCTTTAGCCCTGGTGATAGCAGTGGAAAAGCCAATACAGTATTCCGTGCCGGGTACGTCGTTGTCCATGGTCTTTGGAATGCCAATAACGGGAAAACCCTCGCCACTCAGGTGCGCGGCATAGCCCAGTGTATCATCTCCTCCGATCGCGATGAGGGTCTCGATCCCCAGCTGCTCCAGATTTCGAATCACGATCGGTGTGAGATCATAGGCGTCTTCGTCAACCTGGAGGGGACGCAACTCTTCCGCGGAAAGATGCGCAGGCAGTTTGGATTTGTTCATCCTGGCGGGATTGGTGCGGGAGGTATGGAGAACCGTACCTCCGGTTCGGTCAATGGTGCGAGTGTTCACTCTGTTTAGAGGCATGATGAACCCGGGGTCCTGGTGCTGAGAGAGGTTGACATCGGTGAGACCCTGCCAGCCTCTGCGAATCCCAATGACCTCGCGAGCAAGATGTTTGGCCCCATAGACCACCGACTTGATCACCGAATTTAAACCGGGTACATCGCCGCCACCCGTTAGGATGCCAATACCGGACTTTTTCATGATTCTGTTCACCATTCTACAACGACAGCTGCCCCGCTGGCCTAGTGGTCCAAGATGAACAGAGCTGCGACAATAGGAGACGGTTCACTTGGCAATCCTCTCCCACTTCATCCTCTCATCCACCATTAGTGTTACATTCTCGAACTGCACGATAGCTTTGGGCGGGATGGCTTCGTCCTGGGTGCGGGTGTCTACCAACCGAAATGCTCGGCCACTTTATGGTAGGAAGAATCGCCCCATCTATCTTTCGGATTAATATATAAGCCAGTTGATTTTGCCTTCTAACCCATTAAGGCTTATTATTTAGGGAAACTCACTCCTTGCATTTGGAGGGGCAAGCGTGGTCGGGACGACCATCAGCCATTACAAGGTTCTTGAGAAAATCGGCCAAGGGGGCATGGGAGAGGTGTATCGGGCAAGTGGCTCGGTCAAATAGCTAGGTTGGAAGATCGATCTACTCTCAGCGTTCAACATCAAGAGTATGCACAGATTCAAGATTGGTACGGAGTGGATGACGAGGTGGACCAAGCTGTTGGTTCCCATGGTGGCTGTTGCGCTCCTGTCCTTTGAGGCGAGCGGGCAGGAGGCAAAGAATAAAGAAGATTCTTTGAGCCATCCGGTTTCATTACTGTATGTGATTGCTATAGAAGTGGAATTAACCCCGTAGCGCAGCGGTGGGATGTTAGAAGAAAGCCGGTTTTCGCACCTTTGGTTTTGGAAGAGGTCAGCTTGACATCGCTCAACGTTGACTTCAGGCGGGTATTGATTCTTTGTCCGTTTCTGGTTTTGCTTGATGCGTCCTTGTGTCCTGGCCAGAATATTTATGAGATTGACCCAGCTCGAAGCAAAATCGAGATCCAATTGAAAACCAGTGGGTTTTTGAGTTTTCTTGGAGATGAGCACCTTATCTTCGGACCTATAGCGCAGGGTAGGATTATCCATTATGCAGAGGCGGTTGAGAAGAGCTTCGTCGAAGTGGAAGTCAAGACCGATCAAATAAAAGTACAGGATCCGGACCTTGACGAGGAAGATCGAAGAGAAGTTCAACAAACAATGGAAAGCGAGCGTGTGCTGGGTGTCAAGCAATACCCGAAAATTTCCTTTAAGTCTTCGCTGGTAAGAAGAATGGACGACGGACAATTATTGATTGCCGGCGATTTGACTTTGCGCGGAAGGACGCGAAGAGTGACCCTCCGGGCGACGATTGAGAGCACTGAACCTCACCTAAAGGCAAGTGGAAGATGCCGCTTCAAGCAGACCGAGTTTGGTATCAAGCCCGTTACGGCTGGGGCGGGAATGGTCCGTGTGAAAGATGAGATAGAACTAACCTTTCAAATCCATGCAACTCCCGTCCAATCGCAGTGAAGACAATGGAGATCCACACCGCCAAAGGTGGCGATTATTTGACCCAAATTTCCCATTTCCCGGAAACGAATAGCCTTGGTCGCTTGAGTATTTTCATTGCCTTTAACCCCCTAACGCTCTAATATCTACTGCAAATCTGTCTATAGCTTGGGGGTTCCATGGTCGGCACGACGATCAGCCATTACAAGGTTCTGGAGAAGATCGGAGAAGGGGGCATGGGGGAAGCCTTTCACGGCTTCAACCCGCTAAGGACTTTGCGATTAAGTATCGCCTTTACGACCGCATCAAAACCACGGGAGGAACCATGAGGAACTATCAATTGATCAGTAAATATCTAGGTGCGTGGCCAGCTCCGGCCCTGCTGCTTCTTTTCCAGCTCTCCAGTGCCTTCGGTCAGCTGGCTCCAGAAGTAGCCCAATTGGGATATGCAGACACGATCTTTGTCAACGGCAAGGTGGTGAGCATGGACGATAGGTCCCGCTCGACTAGTGTGGGGAACATCTATCAGGCCATTGCCGTCAAGGGCGACAAGATCATGAAGCTGGGAACCAACGAACAGGTCCGGGCCGTGGCGGGACCCGACACCCGGATTTTCGACTTGAAAGGGAGAACCCTGATGCCCGGCATTATCGAGTCACACAGCCACATGTACGGAGGTGCAACCCGGTATCTGGAGCGCTTGGGCTACAAGTATCCGCCGGAGAACGCAGTTTTCGTCTCCATGGAAGCAGACACTGACCTGGAGAAAACACAGGCCATCATGCGAGACACACTCCAAGATGCGGTCAAGGAGTTGGACCCGGGCCAATGGGTGGTGCTCAGTATACGAGGTAATCCAGAAGCGCCTGGTCAGGCGAGCTTCTGGGGGTTTACGCGACGTCTAACCAATCGCAAGACACTGGACTTGTGGACGCCTGAGAATCCCGTTCTAGTACGACCCGGCCCCCGGGGCTGGATCAACTCGAAGGCTCTGGAGGTTATGAATGATTTTCTGCCCGGATACTCCGCCTCCATCCACGAGACCATGCACGGGGACGTCATCGGAGAGGATATTGCTGCAATCGGATGGGTGGGAAGCCAGGAAATGTCCGTGATCACCTGGGAACTTTTTCTTCAGGACCTGCCCTTAAACACTTTGGCCCAGGCCATCAAGCTCATCTCGGAAGAGGCCACGACCAAAGGAATCACCACTTTTTCAAGCCGCATTCAGTTCCCCAAGATCATGAGCGGCTATGCCACCCTGGCCGGATTGGGCCAGATGCCCATTCGCCTCTCGGCCCACTATGAAATC